>NZ_JAVIYN010000019.1:0-49527 GCF_036665975.1 Jeotgalicoccus huakuii
AACTGAGATATGAACATGTTCATATCCCAGAGAAAAATTTATTTTATTCAACTGTAAACTTAAGTGACATCAGGTCACTCCACATCAGACAATATTTTATTTATTTCTTTTTTTGCTTCTTGGTTATGTCCAACATCACCATTCGTCCACCAAGTCCAACTTGTTGCACCATCTGACTCACTCAAATATTTTTTCAATCTTGGACGTGAATCACCATTAATACCAAACCAAATCCTTCCTTGTTTTCTAAGGTTTACAAATTCTTTTTCACTTATCGCCCAACATCTATTGGAAGGAGGAGATATTATCGTACCGTTTGGGAGTGTGACATTGTAAAATTGGCTTTTAGTTGCATGTCCTGTTTGCCCTGTCATATCTACAGAGACCCAAGGGCCATTTATATCATTATCTGGGTTTTTGTATTCTGAAATCCTCTTTTCTGACAAAGGAACTTTATTAATTGTTGGTTTGAATAAATTAATATCTTTTGCATAGACTAATATATTATCGTGCGCAGCTCCTAAAGAGATTCTAGAATCAGGAGAGGTTCTTTTTTGCCAAACTATATTAGCAACAAAATTGTTTCTACCATATATTTCATCCATCAATATTTTTGCGTAATGTGACTCATTATCATCGATATTAATCCATATAGAACCATCAGGACTCAATAGTTCTTTGGCGGCTTCCAACCGATTTTTCATAAATACCAACCACGTAGAATGGTTGAACTGGTCATTATATTTAAAACTATCTCCACCAGTATTGTAAGGTGGATCTATATAAATTAACTTTACTTTCCCCGCGTAACGTTCTCTCAATGAATATAATCCAATAAGATTATTAGCTTTTAGAATCAAATTATCTTTATCTGAGAATTTATCTAAATTCGTCTCTTCGTTTTTAGCATATTTGATAATATTAGTTAGAATTTTAGGAGCTAAAAGTGTATCAATCTCTTCTTTGGCTAAGGTGTTATGATAATAAACTTCGTCTTTCCCTTTTTCTTCTGTCGTCATTCCTCCTTCTAAAACACCATCTTTGTGCGGAAAATCTAGAACTACATCAGAATTATACTTAAAATACTTATTTTCACTGGTGAGACCAATTTCATTTGTATATTTTGTGTAGCTGTTATCCCAGTAGTTTTTGAAACGTAGCATACTGATGAACTCTTCTATCTTAAAAACTAAGCCCGACGGTAGCTCGAGGGAATATGTATCTCTTATCGATTCGTTCGATAGAAGAGCTTCTATTAATTTTTCATTGTAAGAACGTATATCTTCAATCAACTTATTCTTCAATAATATATCTTCATGCCAATATTCAGGAAATACTTTTAGAACATTATTTATCTCTTGCTGGAGCTTTGTTTCCATAAAATCATTTCTCTCCGATCTTTTTCTCAGACTTGCTATTAATCATGTTATAGATGGTACCTCTTGATACCCCTGTCATCCTGATGATTTCATTTATCGTGTATTTCTCACTCTCATACAGAGAAATGACCATTTCCCTTTTATCTTTCGGAAATTTAGGCCTTCCTCCCATTCTACCTCTTGATCGAGCAGATTCTAAACCCTTTTTCGTTCTTTCACTCAATAGATTTGCTTCGAGCTCTGCAAAAGCACTCATCATAGTGAAGAACATCCTCCCCATTGCATCTTTGGTATTAATATTCATATCTATTATTTCCAAATCTATATTCTTTTCATCGAGGTATTGAGATAGTTCTATTAATTGTTTCGTTGTACGTCCGAGTCGATCTAACTTTGTGATTACTAAAGTATCCCCTTTACGTAGGTAGTCGAGACATTTGTCAAGCTCTGTTCTTTTATATTTCTTGCCACTTACCTTTTCGGAAAATATTCGATTACAACCATATTTATTTAAGACATCAATTTAACTATTTAAATTCTGATCTCTCGTACTGACCCTGGCATAACCAACTTTGCTCATAATTTTTCCTCCTTATGTTTCTCTTAGTGGGGGGTTATATGTATTCTATACTCTAATTAGCATTCATAAGCTTTGGCTATAGTACAAAAACTCAATAAGTTTTTAAAATATTGTACAAAGATAATTGTACGGGTTTTTGTACTTTCAATCTATAGTAAAATCAACTATGTTTGTTCTCTTCCTGATGTTCCAATAAACGGTCGTTTTTTAAACTTAATTTTACATGTAGTTTTTGTCATATTAAATACTCATTTTATGCACGGATTCTCGAAAATTATAATCTAGTCTAATACATAAAGGAATGACAAGTTCTTTATTAAAAGTAGAAAGAAGGGATTGTAAAGTATGAGAAAAAAGAACCTATTGATAAGCTTGTTTTCTCTGATGATGGTCATTGTTTTATCAGCTTGTACAAGCAATGACGGAGAAGCATCTGTAGAAGATACTAACAATGGAAAGGATTCAAATGAACAGATGAATATGAATGAGGACAATGAAAATTCTATGGAAGAAAATATGAATAACTCCTCCAGTGAAGGAGAAATGAATAATGGTTCCATGGGTAATGGTCATATGGATCATGATGATGTGGTAAGTCTAATTGATTCGACAGGAGAGAATGAACTGAATATCCCCCCTGTACTCAAAAGCGACAGCAACAAAGGAACTGAGTATACAATACGCGCGCAAAAAGGAGAAACAGAAATATTTGATGGCGTTCAAACAAAAACATATGGCTATAATGACTCGTTTCTAGGTCCCATGCTTCAATTTGAAAAAGGAGATACTGTGAAAATAAACTTAATCAATGAACTCAATGAAAATACCACTTTTCACTGGCATGGATTGGAAGTGCCAGGGAATGACGATGGTGGTCCACACAATGTATTGGAGCCAGGCGAAGAGAGTACTATTGAATTTGAAGTGACACAGGAAGCTGCCACATTGTGGTTCCATCCCCACCCGGAAGGAAAAACCTCTGAACAAGTGTACAACGGACTTGCTGGGTTAATTTATATCGAGGACCAAAATTCAAAAAATCTCGAATTACCAAGTGAATATGGAGAAAATGACATTCCTCTCATTTTCCAGGACAGAGTCTTTGATGACGAAAAACAGTTGAATTATAAAGCAGCAGCAAATGAAGATGGCACTGTCGGAGATACATCATTAATTAATGGAACATTAAATCCAAAATTAACTGTAGATAAAGAAAAAGTAAGGCTTCGACTTTTAAATAGCTCAAATGCAAGAAACTACACCGTTAAACTAAATACAGAAGATGCTTTTGTACAAATCGCAACGGACGGCGGATTTTTAAATGAACCGGTCTCAATGCAAGAAATCACACTCACGCCTTCAGAACGGGCCGAAATAGTCATTGACTTCTCACAAGTTAAAACTAATGAAGAGATTGCTTTAGTAAACGAAGAAGGTACCACGCTCTTACCTTTTGAAATCACAGATCAAACAGGTAAAACCATAGATATACCTGATGAAATGAATGACTTTTCAGTTACGGAAGAAGAAAAGAATTTACCAGTAACAAAAGAAATTGAACTTTTCGGCATGATGGATCAGGTAACGATAAATGGTAAAAAATTTGACTCTGAAAGAATTGATTTTACGCAGGAACAAGGTGTCACCGAAGTATGGGAAATCTATAATAAACCAGACATGATGGGCGGCATGATTCACCCGTTCCACATCCATGGTGCTCAGTTTAAAATCCTTTCCAGGAATGGAGAAGCACCACCTGAGAACGAAAGAGGCTGGAAAGATAGTTTTTCCGTTGCCCCGGATGAGACTGTGAAAATTGCCATTCAGTTTAAAAATAAAGGCATATATATGTTCCACTGTCACATACTTGAACATGAGGACAATGGGATGATGGGACAGGTTAAAGTAGAATAAGATCCAAATCTTCAATCTAATAATAAAAAAGGAACTATTTTTTGATTTTTCTAGGCGAATTACATTATTGAATAAGTGGAGAAGGACAATCATCATTAAAATTATGTGCATTTTCTATGGAGTTTACCAATATCGGTTTATATGCGAAATGGATGGGAATTCAATTAATGCAAGCGTATTTAAATCTATAGGAGGTATTTACAATGGCTCATGAACAACACCAACAACTGATTCAGACGTTACATGAATGTATGGAAGCCTGTAACCACTGCTACGATGCGTGTTTGAGAGAAGAGGACGTAAATATGATGGCGGAATGCATCCGTCTGGACCGTGAATGTGCAGATATCTGTGCATTTCTGGAACAAGCATTAATGAGAGGTACACCATTTGCTTCTGATTTAGCAGCAGTATGCGCCAAAATTTGCGAAGCTTGCGGAAATGAATGTCAGAAACACGACCACGAACACTGTCAGAGATGTGCAGAAGCGTGCTTTAAATGTGCAGAAGCTTGTAAGGAAATCGCTTAAAATAAAACTTATATAGAAAAAACGCCATGTCAGATAATAATTCTGGCATGGCGTTTCTTATTAATAGAACAAAAGCAATCAGTCTAACGTTCTAATATTGAAAGTGTTTTTTAATTTTTAATCCATTTGTAACCAACGCCCCACACCGTGTGAAAGTAATCATCGATAGGAAAGCCGACTTCCCGAATTTTTTCCCGCATATTTCTAACATGGGAATCCACAGTACGTCCTTCCGTTTCAGAATGCATGCCCCACACTAAATCAATCAATTGATTTCTAGAAAATACCCTTCCTGGATTTTTCATGAGTAATCCAATGATTGCAAATTCTTTTGGTGTTAATTTTACAAGCTGTTTTTTATAGGATAGTTCAAATTGATCTTCGTCCCATAACAGTCTTTCGACTTCAATCCGGTTGACAGGTCTTGTTCTTCTTAGTAATGCATCCATTCTTGCAACCAATTCTTCTTCATTAAAAGGTTTTGTGATATAGTCATCTGCACCCAGCTTGAGTCCTTTTACAATATCTTCTTTCTGCTCACGTGCAGTCACCATGATAATAGGTACATCTGAGTATTGCCGTATTTCTCTGCATACTTCCCATCCATTCATTTCAGGCATCATGATATCCAGTAGAATAAGATCAAACTTCTCTTCTTTAACAAACTTAAGCCCTGCTTTTGCACCTACTGCTTTTCGACAAAAATAAGGGTAAGGTTTCAAGTATAATGTCAACAGTTCGAGCATTCTCTCTTCATCATCGATTAACAGCACTTTATTCATTTACATTCTCCTTCTTTAAAGATATGACGAAAACAGTCCCCTTGCCGAGTGTACTTTCTACTCCAATCTCGCCACCATGCAACGCCACAATTTCTTTAGCGATTGTCAGCCCGAGACCAGACCCTCCGCTTACCCGGGATCTAGACTTTTCAGAACGATACAGTCGATCGTATATAAAGGGTATATCTTCTTCTGGGATTCCTTCTCCTGTATCTGAAATAGTTGTTAAAATTTCATTTTTATTTTGAATCACTTCCATTGTGATATGACCTTTCTCGGGAGTATACTTTATTGCATTATCTAATATATTCAATATAACTTGTTGAATTCTTTCGGGATCTGCCATAACAACCAAGTTGTCCGGACAATGAAAGAAAAGCTCTATCTTTTTTTCATTGAGCGCTGGATAGATTCGTGCTAAAACCGTCTCAATCAAAGCGCTAAATACTACCCTCTCTTTTGTGATGGCAAATTCATTATGATCGATTTTAGCTAATTCAAACAGATTTTTTATCAGGTCTGCTAAATGCTCTGTTTCTTCCTGAATGATTTTAATGTATCTATTCCTGTCCGTCGTGGATATTTCTTTTCTGCTAATAATATCCGTATACCCTTTCATATAGGTTAAAGGTGTTCGTAGCTCATGCGATATACTCCCTAAAAATTCATTTCTCTCGTTTTTTAAACGTTCCAGATCTTGCGACAGCAAAGTAATCGAAGTCGCCAAATCTCCAAGCTCATCTTTTCGATGTGTATACAATTCCACGTTATGATTGCCTCTACCTAATTGTTCTGTCGCTTTTTTCATCCTCAATACCGGTTGGGTAATAACTCTGGAAAGAATAAACACCGTTATAACAGTCAGAAGTAAAGTCAATAGACCCACAAGCCAAAACTTATGGCTGAGATGATCAATAATCCGTTCGATGCTATCACTTTCAGCAAACATAAAAACATGCCCGCTATGAGTTTCGTTAAAAGTTAGGGGGCTGTCTGTAGAGACATATTTTTCTTCTGACCAATTTGATTTCAGGATAACTCCTTCTTGTGGTATTTCACCATAATCAGTATGTTCAATAACAGTTATCATTTCTGGTTCAACCGGATCAGAATTGGTGATTATCTCTCCATTCTCATCTGTTATCACCACAATAAAATCTGATTCTGACTCCATAATCGCAACATGTTCCAATGTCGTGGTTGTATAGTTTTCTTCCAATACGTCTCTGTGTGTATTCCCCCGGGCCAATAAATCCCCCATCACTTCCTCCACACGATCAGCGACCAGATTTGTATATAGGATATAGAATAATATGATTTCAATAATAAGAATCACCAGAAAAAACAAAAGTCCGATTTTTAAAGCTAATTTATTGAACATAAAAGCCTCCTCAGTTTTCTGCAACAGCATAAATCGTAATAGATCATCTTATCATTTTGTTCATTAGTCATATTATATAGAAAAGTAGTATTTTTATTATGAATAATTCAGCTTATTTTACTTTGCCCACAACTAAAATTTTCTTCCACTGTTCTTATGAGGCGTCATTAGACACATAACTATTTCTGCTTATAGTCTAGATTGCTAACTCATCTTCGTTCTGTGGATTGATTGCAACATACAAAATACCATCATCTTTCATCTCCACTATCTTTCGATAAAAATAATCTAGCAGAGGTAGCAGCTGCAACGAAGTTTTAGTCTGAAAAATGTATGACTAAGTATAACACCTGACCGTCAAAACTTTTTAAATTTAAAGGGTAACTCGAAGTTACATGAGTGATTTTACCGCATCCCGCTAAAAATATAGATGATAATATTATAGTATTAATTATTAATTTTCTTGGTATCATGATTCGCTACTCTCTTTATACATTTTATTATTTAAATATCGATTTTTCGTGCAGATTTGAAGGAAGCGCTGAGATATCATCCACGGTTAATAAATCTTTAAATTGAAATCCAATATGTCGAGTCGGTAATATTATTCTTGATTAAATACATTTATTTTTCATTGAATCTGCACGTAAACTGCAAAAGTTATGGGTAGAGTTATCAGTAGAACTAATAAAATGGAGGGTATATACATGGTTAAAAACAAAGTATTATTAGGGCTTCTTTCCATATTCGCTGTATTTTTAATGGCTGCCTGTGGTAATGGGGAAACTCAGCCTAATGAAGATGAAGAAAGCCAAAGCACTGAAACAGAGTCCAGATCTGAGGAGGAAATGGACATGGAATCAGATTCCGGAGGTCATATGGAACATTCAGCTGATGAGATGTCCAGTTCCGGTGAAGTACCTGAAGACTTGAAAGAAGCAGAAAATCCAACTTATGCAGTTGGAAGTCAAGCGATTATTGAAGCAGAACACATGCAAGGTATGGATGGTGCTGAAGCAACAATTTCCGGTGCTTTTGACACCACTGTCTATACTGTCTCATACACACCGACGAACGGCGAAGAACTGGTAGAAGATCATAAATGGGTCATTCATGAAGAATTGGAAGAACCGGGAGAAGCCCCATTAGAACCAGGCGATGAAGCAGTAATGAATGCATCACACATGGAAGGCATGGAAGGTGCAACGGCTACGATTGATTCTGCTGAAGAGACCACTGTCTATATGGTGGATTTCGTTACAACAGATACTGAAGAAGAAGTTCAGAATCATAAGTGGGTTACAGAAAGTGAACTGGCACCTGTGGAATAAATTAGTGAATAGTAATATAGGATAAAAGCATGGATTCCTGATTACAAAGAAAAAATCCGGCAAATCTTGAATTAAGATTTGCCGGATTTTGTATCTTGGTCTCTTTCTACAATTATTATATAGAATCAATATGACATAAAAAAATGATACTCTAAATTCTTAAAATCTTTTGTCATTAACTAGCTGCAGCATGAACACGCAGAACCATCTTCTTTATCAATATCCTCTTTAATCTCGTAGCCGGTATTTTGAATAGCACCTTTGATGTCTGCCAAATTAATTGTACTGTCATTAAATGTTACATCTACTTTACCTTCAGGAATTTGAACTTTAACTGATTCAACGCCATTTAATTGACCGACGCTCTCTTCGACTTTATTAACGCAAGCCCTACATGACATACCTTCTACATTAAGTGTTACTTTTGACATATAAATTTCTCCTTAAAATTTTATTATATTATTTTATAAGAAAGTTTCAATATACCCATGGTAGGTATTTTACCCTTTTTCATTTTTTATTTAACAAATCAATTATCTGTCTTAATTTATTAATTTTGTCTACTGCTGATTAACAATTACATTGACCTGGAACACAATTGCATGGCACTACGTCAACTGCATCCTCTTTTTTCATCTCTAACACTTTTTCCAACTCTTCTATATCTATATAGCTTAATGTTGATTTTGAAATTAAATCTGCAATAATTTTTCCAATGTCTTTATTACATATATTATCGAAAGTTTGTTCAAGTGTACTTTTGAGAAAGTCACTTTCTTTTAAATTAGTTGAATAAATGTATTTGTTGCCGTCCTTTTCTGTGTTTAATACACCTTTATCAACAAGTCTCCCAATAAGTGTTTTGGTCGTGGCCGGTTTCCAATTCTTTTTATTTTCTATAATATCTCTAATATCTTTACTCGTAGTTTTGTTTTGTGCCCAAACGACCCGCATCACTTCCCATTCGGAATCTGTGATATTTGAATCAATTGCTTTGGTCATATTTTCACCTCTAATTTTTTCAAGTATTTTTAAGATGTCTTTCATATTTCATACAGTAAAGAATTAAAATACCGACTATCCTTAAGTAAGGATTTGTCGGCATTTATTTTATTCTACTTCAAATCTATGAAGTAACTGCGCATTGATTGCAACGATGATTGTACTGAGACTCATCAAAATCGCACCTACAGCCGGACTGAGTATTATCCCCCAAGGCGCCAGTACTCCTGCTGCCAATGGGAGAGCAATCACGTTATATCCGGTTGCCCAAATCAGATTCTGTACCAGTTTATTATATGTTTTTTTAGATAGGCTGAATATTGCAAGAATATCTTTCGGATTACTGTCAACGAGAACGATGTCTGCACTATCCATCGCGATATCTGTGCCTGCACCCACTGCGATACCAACATCTGCTTTAGTCAATGCCGGTGCGTCATTGATTCCGTCACCTGTCATTGCAACAACCAAACCACGTTCTTGGATTTCTGTCACTTTATCTGCTTTCTCATTGGGCATTACTTCAGCATAGACTTCATCAATCCCAATTTGTTCTGCGACATAATTTGCGACTTTTTGGTTATCTCCGGTCAACATTATAGCTTTAATATTTCTCTTATGCAGCTGTTCTATTGTCTGCTTAGAACTTTCCTTAATCTTATCTGCCAGTGCAATGGCACCTGCTAATTCTTCGTTTACCAAAAGAAAAACTACCGTCTTACCTTGTTCTGACCATTTATTAAAGTTCTTATCGTCAAAATCTATTTTTTGTTTACGTACATATCCCGGACTCACTACTTTGACTTGTTTATCATCAATCGTCCCTTCAATTCCTACACCAGTAATTGAATTGAAATTTGACATTTCAAGCAATTCAAGTTCTTTTAACTTGGCTTCATTGAGTATACCTCTCGCAATAGGGTGTTCCGAGTCATTTTCTATTGTTGCTGCATAACTTAAAAGGATATTTTCGTCAATATTATTGAAAGTCTGTATATCTGTAACACCAAATTTACCCTCAGTCAAAGTACCCGTCTTATCGAAGATCACAGCGTTAATTTTACGAGCCTTTTCAAACTGTGGACGTTTTCGAATTAACAAACCGTGCTTTGCAGCAAGTGATGTAGATACTGAAATAACCAACGGTGCTGCCAGACCTAAAGCATGAGGACAAGCAATAACCAAAACTGTTACCAATCTCATGATAGCAGCATCTATAGTTGCTCCAATACTTATCCAAACGATAAATGTGATGATACCGGCAGCTAAAGCGATATAGAATAACCATTTAGCTGCTTTATTAGTTACATCCTGAGTTTTCGATTTAGTACGTTGTGATTCTCTAACCATATCTATAACTTGTGTCAGATAAGATTCATTCATCAGTTTCTCTACTTCAATAGTGAGAGAACCTTCTCTGTTTATTGAACCTCCAATGACCTCGTCATCAACGGATTTTCCAACTGGAACAGATTCACCCGTTAACATTGATTCATCAACTTGCGACTTTCCTTTAACGATTTTACCATCCAGCGGCATTTTTTCTCCGGGTTTTACTAATAGTAAATCACCCGCTTTAATATCATCAATCTGAACTTCTTCTGTTTCACCATTTTCAGTGATACGGTTTGCCGTATCAGGCATTAATGATGCGAGGGATTCCAGAGCCTTGGAAGCATTGTTAATAGCTCGCATTTCAATCCAATGTCCCAGAAGCATGATTAATACAAGAGTTGCCAGCTCCCAGAAAATTTCTTCCCCATTGAATCCAAAAACAACTGCCATACTATAGAAGTAAGCGACAGAAATCGCCATTGCTATTAATGTCATCATGCCTGGTTCTTTGTTTTTCAATTCATCGTAAGCGCCCTTAATGAATGGCCAACCCCCGTAGAAATAAACGAACGTGGCCAACGCTGCCACAATATAACTATCTCCAGTAAATTGCCAATCCACACCTATGAAATTTTGAATCATCGGAGATAGAAGTACAATTGGAATTGTGAATATCAGGATAATGAAGAATTTATTACGAAAATCTGTCACCATATGCGCATGATGATCGTGTCCGCTATGATTATGGGATTCGTGGCTCTCCTCATGGTTATGATGATTTTCTTCATGCTCAGCATGATTATGATTACCTTCTTTATTCATTTTTTCCCCTCCTACATTATAATACGACTACAACTGTAATCGATTTATTAACTTAAGTTTACGTCTGTAATCGTTATTTGTCAAGCTGTTAATTTACTAAGTTTATTATAAAAAAATATATGTGCAGAAACTATCCACTACATGTATTTAAAAACTAAGTAAAAATAAATTAACTGCTACTCTGAGATTTAACATTGAATTAAAAATGCAGATTCCACGACACTAAATAGCATTGGGTAATCTGCATTTAATAATATTATTTAAGCTGTAAATCTGTCAGACAGGTGCTGTCATTCTCAAAAGTTGAAAAATTAGATTCAACTTTTTTTCCATCATAATTAATTTCTAAAGAGTAATTTTTATCTCTTGGCAGCCAAAAATCCAAGAAACCATTCTCAAGGGTAGTCAACTTCTCATCAACGTGAACTTCTCCATCTTCATCTGTAATTTTTACATCCATCTCTTCATTCATCAGCTCTCCCTGACAACCTGTTAAGCTATGAAATTCACAAGGATGTGTATATGAGATGTATGGTGCAATAGATACAAAAAATTCATCGTCTGGCAAAGTATAGACATTCTCATCTCCACTATCTTTAACAATAAGTGTTTTATCATTTATAGATGCTGATTCTACAATATTACTAGCGCTTAATTCCGAAACCATTTCTTTAATATTTGATTCGTTCGATGCTGAGTCATCACTACAACCTGTTAAAATAAAGATTACGCCCATCAAAACTGGCATTAAATATTTTTTCATCCAGATTCCTCCTTGATATTTAATTTTAACAATAATTTTTAAACAAATTTTATAATAATATATCATTTCTATGAAAGTTATATAAACAAGTCATTTAATGTATTCATAATTAGAAGCCTTGAAAATCTCCAAAGTACGGCTGCAGCCAAATAATAATCTGAGTCAATCCATCAAAATACAGAAGTACACCCATTAATATCATGATGACCCCACCAACTTTCATAATCGTATTCGAGTATTTCAGCATCCAGCGTGTACGAGATACGAAAAAGCTCAATATAAAGAATGGAATTGCAAAGCCTAGACAATAGACAATCATCAACATTAAAGCATCGTTAGGTGCGCTTGCACTCATTGCGAAAATAGCTCCGATAATTGGTCCATTGCACGGAGTCCATCCGGCACCAAATGCCATACCTATTAAAGTTGAACCTAAAAATCCAGACGGTCTATTTTTGAATTGTATTTTTCTCTCTTTCATCAGGAAATTAAAATTAAGCACACCGGTAATGATAAGCCCGAAGATAATAATCAGGATTGAACCTAGTTGTCTAATCAGGTTCGCATGGTCAATCAATATTCCGCCTAAAAAGGCCGTGCCAAACCCTAATGCTATATAGAACAAACTGAATCCCACAAGAAAGAAAATTGTGTGGAATATTGCGCGTGCATTGAATTTTTGATTTTCTACTTCATTATAACTCATTCCTGTTATGTAAGAGATAAAAGCAGGAAATACTGGAAGCACACAAGGTGAGACAAAACTTAAAAAACCAGCTCCAAATGCAAGAAAGAAAGTCATTTCACTACCCAAAAAAACACTCCATTCATATTGCATCTTTTAAATAATCCGAACGAATTTCTTCCACATTTTATTTCTTTCAATCCTATAAACTCTCATCCTATTCAGAAGATGATTGTTCTACAAATCTATAAATATCATCTACAGTTAACTGATATTCTTTCTTCTCCACAACAATGCCGTTTTTATTGATTGCTATTGTCGTTGGCAGTGGGCCTACTTGATACGCTTTAGTCACTTCTCTATTGCGATCCAATGCAACTGGAAAATTAAGTTTTTCATCTAAACTGGATAAGAACTGATTAATCTGCTGCTCATCCTCAGAAACATTTACTGCAATGATTTCATAGTCTTCATGTCCTTCATTATAAATTCGGTTCATATCAGGCATTTCTTCACGACACGGCTTACACCAAGTCCCCCAGAAATTCAAAATAACACCTTTTTCTGAATTGATATCCGATAATTGTATTGAATCACCATTTAACGTCTCCAATTGAAAATCAATTGATTCATCGCCTACTTGTAAGGCTTTTGTATCAGAAGTTAAGTTGAACCATAAGGTCACACCTAACAAAATAATGACACTCAGTATAATACTGATTCTTAGAATCTTCCTTGTTTTTTTCTTCATACTCTTACACCTCCAGTAGCAATTACTTTCATCTTGCACCTCATACATAGTTAATTTTGAAAGATAATTTTCAAACAAACTTACTATTCTATTAGAATAAGAAATCATTCGTACACTAGTCTTATTACCAATTTTAGCTATTAAAAAATTCCCCTCTAATTATTTAGCTTAAATCAAATTTTTAAAGAAACTGTGCATTTTATTAGTATTTAATGTGACATTTCAAATTATGAATAAATTTAAATTCAACACTAAAATAAGCCAGATAAATTTGCTTATGAAAATCGGATGTTTTGAGTAGATCCTTATTATACAAATATTGATTGCTGTGACTTTTGACTTTATTTTGCACTAAAATGAAGCCGATATCTCACATTAAAAGAGAGATATCGGCTTATAAAATTTTCTATTAAAATACGAATGAGAACAGAGCGTTGAATGTGCCATTTTCAAATAGGATATAAATTCCTAATCCTATAAAGACGATTGGAACGATCCAACGTTCATATTTTTCGATTTTATCTGAAACAAAATTCAAGGAAGCCAATCGATAGCTGATTAGACATAGAACACCAACCATGATCATGAAAACAATGACGGCAATAATGATTTCCATCATATTTAAAGTCGTAAAGTACGGTATATAGATAGCGAAATCATCCGCACTGGAAGCCAGTACAATGAAAGTGACCGTTATGAATAATTGATTGAATCTACCTGAAGAGAAGAAGGAGAGAATGTTGCCTTCATCTTCGTCTTCTTCACCTTGAATCCATATTTTTATACCCAGGTAAAGTGGCAGCAATCCAAGGAGGCCGATCATCCATTGTTGAGGAATAAAATTGGCTACTCCCAATGCGACCAGAAGACTTGCGCCTATAATAATGATTGTCCCTATATATTGTCCAATCCAAATATGTTTTATTTGATTACTCTTTTTGATTTGCGAAAACAGAAGAATCAATATAACGAGGTAGTCGATTCCTGTCGCTACATAAACGGCAGCAGCTGTAAATGCCGTTACAATCATAGTTCCAACTCCAATTTTTCAGCATCAGTACTTTTATTTATCTGGGAAGAACCCAAGCTTAATTCATCTTCCTTCACACGCATAAGCCTCAAGCCATTCAAGGCCACCACTAAAGTGGCACCCATGTCCGAGAGAATCGCAATCCATAGTGTCAGCCATCCTGGGATGACCAACAATAGAGCAATCAGTTTGATTCCAATGGCAAAAGCGATATTCGCTTTGATGATGTTCAATGTTTTACGGCTAAGTTTGATGGTAAAGGGCAGTTTCCTCAGGTCATCGCCCATTAAAGCGACATCTGCTGTTTCAAGAGCGGTATCTGTACCGGCGCCACCCATAGCGATACCAACGGTGGAAGCTGCCAGCGCTGGGGCGTCATTGACCCCATCGCCGACCATGCCTACATGACGATAATCAGTTTTTAATTGCTTGATTACGTCTAGTTTATCCTGCGGGAGCAATTCAGATTGAATATCTGTGACACCGACATGTGAACCAATCGCACGGGCAGTACTATGATTATCTCCCGTAAGCATGACTGTTTTTTCGATGCCTGCCTGATGCAGATTCTGGATTACCGCTTTACTTGATTCGCGGACTTCATCCGCGACTGCAATAATTGCCTGAACTGTATTTTTTGTTCCTGCAACCATAACGGTCTTACCTTGTTCTTGAAGTGTTTTGACATCACTTTTAATTGCATCATTGAAATTAGCTGCCTCCATCTCTTCAAATAATGCCGGGCTGCCAACGTAATACATTTCATTATTGATTTTGCCCCGTATCCCCTTGCCTGTAATAGAAGAAAAGTCTTCGACAAAGATATCAGAATAAGGAAGGTTATAACCGTCTGCCTTCTTTATAATCGCGGATGCCAATGGATGCTGGGAACGATCTTCCAATGCTGTGATGACTGCCAGCATTTCCTTTTCATCAATTGCATTGTCGATTAAACGATAATCAGTTACAACCGGGACGCCCTTTGTGAGTGTGCCGGTCTTATCAAATGCAATGGCCTTTAATCCACCCATTTCTTCGAGGTAGACCCCGCCTTTTATAAGGACTCCCTTCTTGGCAGCATTTCCGATTGCCGAAACAATCGCTATCGGCGTGGAAATTACCAATGCACATGGACAACCTACAACGAGAACCGCTAACCCTTGATACACCCAAGTGGACCAGCTCGCACCGAAAAATAACGGGGGTACAATCGCAACCAGCACTGCGACACCCATAATGGCAGGCGTATAATATTTTGCAAATTTATCAACGAATGCCTGGGCAGGAGCACGCTCACCTTGTGCTTCTTCCACCAGATGAATGATTTTGGCAATGGTCGTATCTTCAACCAATTTAGTGATTTTAACTTCCAGTAAGCCTTCTTCGTTCAGTGTCCCTGCAAATACTTCATCATCGATCGATTTTTCAACCGGCACTGATTCACCTGTGATTGCTGCCTGGTTGATTGCAGAGTAGCCATTGACAATTACGCCGTCCATAGCAATTTTCTGTCCAGGCTTAACAAGCATGATATCGCCCACAGCAATATCATTGACGTGTACTGTCATTTCCTGTCCGTTGCGTCTGACAAGTGCCTCTTTAGGAGCAATATCCATCAATGAACTGATGGATTGCCTTGCTCGATCCATCGAGAAACGCTCCAACGCTTCGCTGATGGCAAACAAGATGACAACAATGGCGACCTCGGCCCATTCTCCGATGATGACACCGCCAATCACTGCGACTGTCATCAGGGTTCGCATATCAAATTCAAACCGGACTAAATTCTGGAGACCCGTTTTCAGCATTGAAGCCCCTCCGACAATCATGGAAGTGATGAATAGCAGTGGTGTAAGAATATTGTCATCACCATTCACCAACATTGAAATGAAGCCAAAAGCGATAAACAGTAGCGAATAGAGCAGAGTGCTGTGCTTTTTATAAAATGGAATGGTTACTTCCTTTTCTTTTTTGTCTTGTCCACTTTCTTCTCGAGATTTTTCAGGTACCACTTTGAGGTTTTCAAATGCCCCTGCTTCTTCCAGTTCCTCAACCGTTGCAGAACCATATACAGAAATTTTTGATGCGCCAAAATTCACCTTCGCATCTTGAACTTCAGGTAGTTTCTTCACATTTTTTTCAAATGTACCAGCACAATTTGCACAGGAAAACCCCTGAACACGGTAAACATTTTTTTCTTTATTCACTTCTGGTTGCATTTGACGCCTAGACTTTTCAGGCACCACCTTGAGGTTTTCAAATGCCCCTGCTTCTTCCAGTTCCTCAACCGTTGCCGAACCGTATACAGAAATTTTCGATGCGCCAAAATTCACCTTCGCATCTTGAACTTCAGGTAGTTTCTTCACATTGCGCTCAAATTTCCCTGCACAGTTCGCACAGGAAAATCCCTGAACACGGTAAACACTTTTTTCTTCTTCAGTCAGCTCTACGATACCTTCAGACATGGGCCATCACTTCTTTCCTATGTATTAATGCAATCGTCATGATTTCCCTAATATGCTGATCTTCCAGAGAATAGAACGCAAGTTTGCCTTCTTTCCTGAATGTGACGATGCCTTCTTTGTAGAGCGTGCGTAAATGATGAGATGCATTTGCTACAGTCACACCGAGTATATTTGCGATGTCACAGACACATAATTCCTCTTCCCGGCATAAGGAATAGGTGATTTTGGCCCTATTCACATCAGCGATGGCCTTAAGCATCTGTGATATACCGGCAATATCGACAGTTTGTAAATTCTCTTGCATCCGGTTAACCTTTTCTTCGTCATAACAAAAAACTTCACATGTTTCTTTTTTATTCATACATACACCTCATCATTCAAATATTTGTTTGAATATAGTGTATCATCTTATTTTTCTTTATTCAAGCAGATGTTTGAATAATAAAGGGCCCTACCAACAAAACACGGAAAACATACGCTAAGGAAAATAATGCAATGAAAGATGATTTTCCAATCTCGAACAATTGACTGAATAATTACCCTGTCGTGATATGGATTGCTAAAATTATTGCGAACAGTATCCAAGTAAGCATACCGAACGCAGCTAAAAATAATTATTCCTTCAGGTATGTTATGTAGAAATAAGGTGGTCAACATGAAATTTCCCATACTTGTTCCAATTGTTGATCCAATCGCGATGCCAACAGGGAAATTATGAATTGCTATACTGGTAGTTAAAAGTACTCCCGATCGAACGAAAATATCTTTTTGATGACTATTAGTGATAATTGTAATTTTATCTATTAATAGATGAATGGATTGGAATAATACTAAGCCTATTGCTATTCCACCGATTTAAATTACCCACCCGCCTAATTCAATACTTTCTGGAATCATTTCAAAAAATAATAAACCAATTATAAGGCCTGCACATAATGAATAAATGAAGCCATGACCACTTTGAAAACCTTTCATTATCCAAGCGAGTCCACCGCCACACCAATTCAAAATGCAGAAGCGAATGCCGGATCATCCATACTGCACTCATCCCACTACTCTCCTTAAAAATGCTTTGTTTATTTTACGCTAAAAAATCAAAACAAAATATATGAATTCATATTAAATATTATTTGACTCTTTATTCAGATGATAATATCATATATATGAACATATATTAATATATGTAGATAAATAGTGATTATTATATAAGATTTGGACTTGAAACCTAAAGTGAGGGAAAAATAATGGAAGAAAAAAAAGAATTTGAGGAAGTAAATAATAAGGACTTAGATGATGAAACATTATTTGTCGTATCGCAAACATTTAAAGCGTTAGGTGATCCTACGAGAATCCGGATTCTCCATTCGCTCTTTTATAAGGAGTATTCGGTAAACGGTATTGCTGAAACGCTACATCTTAGACAATCAACAGTTTCCCATCAATTGCGGTTCTTGAAAAATTTACGGTTAGTAAAATTCCGAAGGGAAGGCACAACGTTGTTTTACTCCCATAATGATGAACATACTATGAATATGCTAAAACAGGCGATCGATCACGCCTATCATAACTAGTATTCCGTAAACCAGTAATTAGTGTTAATAGTAATTTACGTCATTAATATTGTTATATGATTATATAACAATATAGATTATAAGCGTATGAAAAGAGGGTTTTGCAATGGATATGGAAAACAAAAAACAGAATGGAAAGCGTTGTATGATATCTCGAAAGAAAGTGAGATGGGTGTAGCAGAGAGGGTTAGTGAATACGGTTGATAAATTCATAGGATGTATTATTGGAACAAAAAGTTTGGATGTGGTCAATTAACGTCCTGGTTTAGTTAAGCTTACTGCGAATATATTGGAACCCGATATATCATATTTATTTAGAAAGGTGATAGAAATGAAAAATATTCAAGAGCAACAAGCACACGAAAGTCATAGCCACGATCATACCCACGGAAAAATGCCAATTATTTCATATTTTATTGGCTTAGTGTTGGCTATAATTGGGCTTTTTTTAAGCGATGAAAATTTATTAATACAAAACATCTTATTTTCATTTGCCACAATCACAGCCGGCTACCATGTAATTATTCTCGAAGGAATTGGAGAGACAGTTGAAAATACTAAATTAAAGGGGAAATTCACTCCTAATTCTCATATTCTAATGGGATTAGCTGCAATCGGGGCTTCTCTGATAGGGAGTTTTTGGGAAGGAACCCTTTTGATACTTATTTTTTCCGGCGCTCATTTTCTTGAAGATTACGCTGAAGGAAGAAGTAAAAGAGAAATTACTAAGCTACTCGAAATGAACCCAACGACAGCTAAATTAATTCTACCTGATGGAAACACAAAAATTGTTGATGTCAGTGAATTAAAAGTTGGAGATCAACTCCAAGTGCTGAACGGTGATCAAGTTCCAATTGATGGAATTATTTTATCGGGTACTACCTCAATTGATGAATCTTCTATTAATGGAGAAAGTATAGCGAAAGAGAAGTCTAAGGGTGACGAAGTTTTTGGAAGTACGATTAATGGAACAGGTACTTTTACTATGGAAGTCACTAAGGAAAACAAGGATACTGTATTCTCTAAAATTTTACAATTAGTTAGTCAAAACCAAGATAATCAAACAAAAGCTGCCAGTATCATTCAAAAATTCGAGCCTAAATATGTTAATATCGTTTTAATCGCAATACCATTAGTAATGTTACTTGCTCCTTTTTTATTTGATTGGACATGGTCGCAAAGTGTTTACAGGGGATTAGTGCTTTTAGTCGCAGCTTCACCGTGTGCTTTGGCAGCAGCTACTGTATCTGTAACATTATCTACAACATCTAACCTAGCTAAAAAAGGCGTGCTTTCAAAAGGAAGTACTTACCTATCACAATTAGCGGATATAGATGCAATTGCCTTCGATAAAACAGGAACCCTTACGAACGGAGAACCTAAAGTAACAAATTACTATTTCACTCATTCTGTGAACGAAGAAAATATTATTGATATTATAGTCGCCCTTGAAAAGGAATCCAATCACCCACTCGCTAATGCTATTTTAGAAAAATTTGAAGTTAAAAATAAAATAGGCATCGAAGTTACTAATCAAATTGGAAAAGGTCTGACAGGAGATTATAATGGAAAAAATTATCGTATTGGTAAGCCTACTTCTTTTGAAAGTGTTTCTGAAGAGTATACCCAGTTCAATCATGATTGGGCATCAGAAGGAAAGACGGTTGTATACGTAGCAGAAAATGAAGAAGTTATTGGGCTTATAGCTCTAATGGATATTCCGAATGAGCATGCTAAAGAAACAATTAATTACTTTAAGAAACTTGGTATCCACACGACTTTAATTACTGGTGATTCGGAAATGACGGGAAAAGCTGTAGGCGAACAATTGGGAATAGACGAAGTTATCGCTAATGTAATGCCTGAAGATAAATCCAGAATTATAGAAGAACAAAAAGAAAAATTTGGAGTTACTGCCATGGTCGGAGATGGTGTGAACGATGCACCGGCCCTTGTTAATGCTGATGTTGGTATAGCTATGGGGGGCGGTACTGATGTGGCAGTAGAAGTATCTGATTTGGTTTTAATGCAGAACAATTTATCTAAATTAGTACAGTCTCATAAAATTTCCTCAAATATGGGTCGTGTTATTAGGCAAAATATTATTTTTTCAATGGCAGTTGTTGCCTTTTTAGTTGTCGTTAGTTTGTTAGGATTAACTGATATTACAATCAGTGTAATTGTTCATGAAGGAAGTACTTTAGTTGTTATACTAAATGGACTTCGATTATTAAGATCTAAATAATGAACGAATCGATTGACATGAATGAACTTTGAAGTGTGGATTCTACAATGTTCCCATAACATTGGACACTAAAAAACAGAGCAATCTAATAAAGATGTTATGAGTAAAAACAATGCCTTGCATACCGTTTTTATCATACGGGCGGTCAAATAAGCAATTAAAGAGCATGGGAAGCATAAAATCATAAACAGTGACTTAAGGCAGCCAGTTTACATTCAAAAGTTACATTGACTGTATTAAAAGTTTCGAAACGATTAATATCCGTATGGGGGCAAGCGTCGAGCCAAAGATAATGCCAGGACAGAGCGTCTTTTTCCGTTCTTTTAAGTGGGAAAGGTTTTACCTTCTCTATGCCAAGACAGTCCCAGAGCTAAAAGGGCCAGTTGCTCTTTTTGGGCGTTTGTGAACGGTAATCGCAGGAAGGGGATTTTCCCAACCGCACCTGGTTTTCCATCACAATAAAGTTGGCGGCATTTGTTCTGATATTCTTGGGAATACTTACACTATGAATGGCCGTATTAAGTGATACAGGAGCTGCTATTATTGTAATACTGAATGCTCTCCGCCTTTTGAGGGTAAAAGAATAAAAGTAAGGATAACTAGGTAAAGCTGTTCAATCAAAAATTGAACAGCTTATTTTTCATCAAAATCAAAAACGTTTATTATAATACCTACACTTGTTCCGTTAAACGTACCGATTTTTAACCTTATTGTATCAGTAATATCTTGAAACGAAGTAAGCGACTAAAATTTCTCTTTTATCATACGGTTATAAAAATACACTTTTAAGAACGGTTTGAAAATTTTTGAAATAGATCAAAATAATCTTCTGGTTAAAAAACTTGTAGATATGACTTCTCTCTTAAATTTTTGTTTGATTAGATTAGACCCTAAATAAACATTATAAGACTATTGATTCCATTAGTTTTGGTGTAACTTTATATTTTATTTTGCACTTAATTTAAATGTTGTCTTACGAAATTTTATGAAATTATGTATCTTACATTTAACTATACTTTAACCATTTAGTTCACACTTAATAAGTATTTCAACCGGTGATTAGCCACAAACACCTGGAGATCAACTTATTTCTTCTACATAAATTTCACCTTGAATATGAGTATGCATGCTTTATTTATTTAATTAATTTCGCTTATATATTCTTCTATGTATAAATGGTTTTTTTGATAAAAATTTAAAAAGAAGCGTCTATAGGATTTTCTATAGACGCTTCAAATGTTTATTTAACAATCATTACTGGAATTTTCGAACGTTTGGCAACTTTGTGACTCACACTTCCCATTACCATTTCCTGCAGACTATTCAATCCCCTATTGCCCAAAACGACTAATTGATACTGTCCTTTATTGGCAAAAGCGACAACAGTTTCATTCGGCACACCATGTTCATAATGAATCAGGTAAGGAATATCGTTCGATTCATAAACACTAATAATTTCTGACAGTTTTTCTTTTCTCTTATTAATAATACTTTCTGAAGCTCCACTGTGTAGCACATCGTCTTTAGAATCTGCTGGATCGATGACATTGAGTATGGTAACTTCTGACTCTTCATTGATAAAATTTAACGTTTCCTTTGCGGCTCTGATACTATTATCAGAACCGTCTGCGGCAAGCAAAATTGATTTATACATCGAAATTCCTCCTATATCTTAAGTAAGGTGCTGTTCATTCAACTGACTCAGTTCTTTAACAATTTTACGACTGTCTGTATTTAATTGTTTGATATAAACTGTATTACCTTTTTCCTCAAACTTTCTTACGATGGTATCAATCGCATCTACTGCGGAGTCATCCCATAAATGAGCTTTGGAAAAATCTAATTGAATCGGTTTATCATATTTCTTGAAATCAATTTTTTCAATTGTTGTATCAATTGATGCAAAGAAAATCTGACCTTCAAAATGCAGCGTAATAGTATTTTCCATTTCTTCCAGATACACATCGACTTTTGAGATTTTCGTCGCAAAGAAGAGCGCACTGAATATAACACCCACAATAACACCGATTGCAAGGTTATGTGTAAATAATACAATAGCTACTGTGATGAGCATGACGAATGCATCAGTCCTTGGTGCTTTTTGCACATATCTGAAAGAACTCCAGTCGAATGTACCAATAGAAACCATTACCATAATACCGGCAAGTATTGGCATTGGAATCTGAACAACCCAATTGCCCAGAACAATAATCATCAATATTAATACAACACCCGCACTGAGAGAAGACAATCTAGTTGTGGCACCTGATTTCACGTTGATAACTGATTGACCAATCATGGCACAACCACCCATACCACCAAAGAATCCTGTAATAAAGTTTGCGATACCCTGACCGCGGGATTCTCTGTTTTTGCTGCTGTAAGTGTCCGTTGCGTTATCGACTATTTTAGCAGTCAGTAAACTTTCTACGAGACCTACAATAGCCATCGATAGCGAGTAAGGTAAAATAATCATTAGGGTTTCCATGGTAAATGGAACATCTGGAATAAAGAAGCTTGGGAGAGATCGCTCAATATTTCCTAAATCCCCCACTGTCCCTACGTTAGAACCAAAAATAATATAAATACCTGTCAAAAGTAAGAGTGCAATCAATGGTGCAGGTACCTTCTTGAGGAATCTCGGAACAATATAAACGATAAGAAGTGTGACAATTACATAGATGTAAGTATCAATGGATATACCGAAAATATGTTCAATTTGAGACATAAATATCATAATACCAAGGGCATTAACGAAGCCAATCATTACTGAGTTCGGAATAAACTTCATTAACTTTCCAACTTTTAACAAACCTAGAATCAGTTGAATAATTCCCATGAGTATTGTCGCTGCCAATAAATAATCAACGCCGTATTCACTGACAAGCGGGACTATAAGTAATGCGATTGCACCGGTTGCTCCCGAAATCATAGCTGGACGACCGCCGACAATCGAAATGATTACAGCAATAAGGAATGAAGCATACAACCCTACCATTGGATCGACTCCAGCAATAATTGAAAATGCGATGGCTTCTGGAATCAAAGCCAATGCGACGACGACTCCAGCCATAATGTTAGTACCCGGCGCAGTCAGCCATTCTTTTTTAAACTTTTCTTTCATAAATACACTTCCTACTCTTTTAAAATAACTAAAGTAAGTATAACAGAATAGTTCCATATGTATACCCCTTTATGAGAATAAATGTTATACTTTCTAAAGAAAGGAGTGTTATTTAATGAAATATGGCTACATTAGACCAATTGATTTATATGATGTTATACCTGAACAAGAGAAAAAAATAAAAATTTATACTCATAACATTATAAGGGAAAATCATACAGATACTAAAAATCGATATCAATTAGATAGATTGCTTAATGATATATTGAAGCCAAATGACCAACTGTATGTTACTGATTTATGTATTTTAGCAGATTCAACCAAACAGCTTGTCGATATTGTCAATTCTTTAGACCGCGACTTTATTTCAATCCGTATTATCAATCCTTCTATGTTTATCAGCCCTACACCTCGATATACCTTTAATCAAATTTTAAGTGAAATCTCAAATTTTCAAAGTGACGTAGTCAGATTTAGGACCAAAGAAGGAGTAAACAGTGCTACAAAAAAAGGAAAACAGATGGGAAGACCAAAACGGAACGATGAAAATATTAGAAAAGCGATAGAAATGTATACGTTAAAAAAATTCACATTAGATGAAATTAAATCTGCTACAAATATAAGTCGAGCTACTCTATATAGACATTTAGATAAATAGTCTTATAAACGGATATTTTGAGATGATATATTATAAGGGAGGTAATTTTTTGAGCCAGTATGTTTATGGGTGTAATCGAGTGGACACCCGTCAACAATATTTTATACATCATTCTGATTTATTAGAAAGATATAATTTTGAGGAGAGTTTAAAAGATTCAAGAGGAAGGAATCGAAAAGGCGGCCGCCCAAGAGTTAAAATCACCGATATTACAAAAGCTATTAATCTATATAATACGGGAGAATACAGTGTAAAAGAAATTATTGAAACGATTGGCATTAGCAGAACTACTTTTTATCGATATTTAAACTGTAATAAAAAATAGAACCACTGTACTTCCATCACTGATTATAAAAATTTTCATGTATCTTTTACGACAGATAATATGCTTTTTCCTCATGTAAAATACCTCACTAAAGTAAAAAACTTCTTAAACCTATAGGTGAAAAAATATATCTCATTAACGGGTCATACGTTACGAGAGTTACCATAAATGATATATTCCAAAAATTTAAGAGATGTTAATTATAAAGAAACGACCATTGAAATGAAGTACATTACAGTAGTCGTTTCTTCAAATGTTATTTAACTATCATTACTGGAATTTCTGAACGTTTTGCCACTTTATGGCTCACACTTCCCATTACCATTTCCTGCAAACTATTCAATCCCCTATTGCCAAGGACGACTAACTGATAGTGTCCTTTATTGGCAAAAGCGACCACAGTTTCATTGGGTACGCCATGTTCATACTGAATCGTGTAAGAGATGTTATTCGTCTCATAGAGATTTATAATCTTTGATAATTTTTCTTTACGTTTATGCATAATACTTTCTGAAGGACCACTGTGTAATACATCATTTTTAGAATCAGTAGGGTCGATCACATTGAGTATTGTTACTTCTGTTTCTTCATTGATGAAATTTAATGTTTCTTCTGCTGCCCTGATACTGTTCTCAGAACCATCGGCGGCAAGTAGAATTGATTTATACATTAATATCTCCCCCTTATTATTAAGTCAGATGTTGTTCATTTAATTGACTCAGCTCTTTAACAATCTTACGACTGTCTGTATTCAATTCCCTGATATGAACAATGTTGCCCTTTTCTTCAAACTTTCTTACAATCGTATCAATTGCATCTACTGCAGAATCATCCCATAAATGAGCCTTGGAAAAATCTAATTGAACAGGTTTATCGTATTTCTTAAAATCAATTTGTTCAATCGTTGTATCAATAGATGCAAAGAAGATCTGTCCTTCAAAACTCAGTCTAATAGTATTTTTCATTTCTTCCAAATGAACGTCTACTTTCGAAATTTTTGTAGCAAAGAAAAGTGCGCTGAATATAACTCCTACGATAACTCCGATTGCAAGGTTATGTGTGAATAATACAATAATGACTGTAATTAGCATCACGAAAGCATCTGTACGGGGAGCTTTAGCGACATACTTGAATGAATCCCAGTCGAATGTACCAATAGCAACCATCACCATAATACCCGCAAGTATTGGCATTGGAATTTGGACGACCCAATCACCAAGCACGATAATCAGAAACATTAGAAAAACACCAGCAGTGAAAGTAGATAATCTTGTAGTCGCACCGGATCTCACATTAATGATTGATTGACCGATCATGGCACAACCACCCATTCCACCAAAGAATCCAGTAATGAAATTTGCGATACCCTGACCGCGGGATTCTTTATTTTTGCTGCTGTAAGTGTCTGTTGCATTATCGACAATTCTAGCAGTTAGTAGACTTTCTACCAGTCCAACAACCGCCATAGAAAGCGAATAAGGCAAGATAATCATTAGAGTTTCCATAGTAAATGGAACGTCTGGAATAAAGAAGCTCGGTAGAGATCTTTCAATAGTACCAAGATCACCGACTGTACCTACGTTAGATCCGAAAATAATATAAACACCCGTCAGAACGACAAGAGCGATTAATGGTGCAGGTATTTTTTTAATGAACTTTGGAAATATATATACTATAAATAATGTAGCGATGACGTAAACATAACTATCGATAGATATTCCAAAAATATGTTCAATTTGAGACATGAATATCATAATTGCGAGCGCATTAACAAAACCAATCATCACAGAGTTTGGTATGAATTTCATCAATTTACCAACTTTTAACAGCCCAAAAACTAGTTGAATAACTCCCATGAGTATTGTCGCTGCCAGCAGATAATCGACCCCGTAATCATTGACTAGCGGCACAATAAGTAACGCGATTGCCCCTGTCGCAGCTGAAATCATAGCTGGCCGTCCACCAACGAATGAAATGATTACCGCAATAAGAAATGATGCATATAAACCAACCATCGGATCGACTCCGGCAATAATTGAAAATGCGATTGCTTCAGGAATTAATGCTAATGCAACTACCACACCGGCCAAAATATTCGTACCCGGCGCTGTCAGCCATTCCTTTTTAAATTTTTCTAACATAATACACTTCCTACTCTAAATTAAATATATAAAGTAATTATAACAGAAGAGTTTCATATGTACTTCCCTTTATGAGAATAATATATTTAAATTTAATGTTACAATATTGTAAAGACAGGAGTGGAATTAAATGAAATACGGTTATATAAGACCTATTGAATTATATGATGATATTGAAAATCAAAAGAAAAAATTAGAAGAACATACTAAGGATATCTATATAGAAGAACATGCAGAAAATAAACTTAGAAATCAGTTAGACTCTTTGCTTCATGAGACACTGAAAGAAAATGATGAATTGTTTATTACAGATATATGTATACTAGCCGACTCAACAAAACAGCTAGTAGATATCATTGACTTATGCAGTAAAAAAGGTGTACGTATCCTTATTATCAATCCGGACATACTAGTTTCTGCTGCTGCAGAATATAGTTTCCAACACATTTTAAATGAAATTTCTAATTTTCAAAGTGATGTTGTCAGATTCAGAACACAATTAGGTGTTAAAAAGGCAAGAAAAGATGGAAAGAAAATGGGAAGACCTAAACGAAGTGACGATAATATAAAAAGAGCAGTTGAAATGTATATGTTAAAAAAATACACACTGGATGAAATTAAAGCTGCTACAAATATAAGTCGCGCTACTCTATATAGACATTTAGACAAATAATCTCATAAACGAATATTTTTGAGACGTTTTGAGTTTTTTAATTGTTTAATACAAATACTAGGATTGTCATTTTTGACGATAAATTGCATATATTTTAAGTGTTATTTTGCATAACCAACTTTAAAGCCCAGCTGTCTTTGTGAAAAGATTAGCTGGGCTTCTTAACTATAGTACAAATTATCGCCCAAATCAGTGCGAAATAACATCGAAATTGACAGTATTTCTTTTTTAAAGTGTTATATAGTTGCCTAATAAAGGTAGACCCTAAATAGACATTACAAGGATATTATTTTCACTGGTTTTTCAGTGTATGATTAGGGTGTATTTTAATTATATTCAGAAAAGATGGTTATATGAAAATAGGCTACGCTCGAGTGTCGTCATTGGATCAGAATTTGAATAGACAGATTGAAGTATTAGAAGAATTTGGTGCAGAAAAGGTTTTTAGAGAAAAGAGATCTGGTGCCACCGTAAATGAGCGCAGTGTCTTCAAAGAAGTCTTAGACTTTGTGCGTTCGGAAGACCAACTCATTGTAGAATTTATTGACCGATTAAGAAGAAATTACGATGAAATCATAGATACAGTTAATTTCTTAAAGCAAAAAGATGTTCAATTGGTTATCACAAGTTTGCCTATTATGAGTGAAGCGATCGGCAACCCACTGTTGGATAAGTTCATCAAAGATCTAATCATCCAAATACTAGGCATGATTGCAGAACAGGAGCGTTCGGAATCAAAGCGTAGACAAGCCCAAGGTATTAAATTGGCAAAAAGTAAAGGAATCTATAAAGGCCGACCGATACTTTACTTTCCAAATGCGAAAGATCCTCAAAAGCGACTCGTGTATCATCGTGTCGTTTCTCAGTTGAAAGAAGGCATTGCCATATCCCAAATTGTGAAAGAAGTAGGAATTACACGACAGACTATATATAGAATTAAGAAAGAAATGAAATAGTGTTTATCAACAGAAATGTGACGTATAGTATCAAGATAAGAAGAAATCAAAATTATTTAGGCACAAAATAATAAAAAAGATCTTTCTCAAAATGTTTTTCTAAAAATTCTTTTTGATTCAATACTGTCTCTTTTAGTTTTACAACCTCCATACTTTTTGGTTCAAAACTTACAGTGACATGAGATTCACCATAAACATGACCCATTTGTCTTAATACATAACCTTCTTCATAAACATCTCCAATTTTATTTTCATACGAAACTATTATATAAATGTCAGTATAAAAATTTTTCATCTTACCTTTAAAATAGTGATAAGGAATAGTATTTTTTAATTTTTCATTACTATCTAAATGATATGATCCGTTAGTAGTAAATATTAACCCCAAATCCTTATAACCATTATCTTTATGTTTCATCCAAGTCTCATTTTCTGCATATAAATACAAATAAACCCTCACATTATAAGCAATGTTTTTTGATGTATTTTTAATACTAAAACGATAATCTCCAAAAAGCATAGACACATTCTCAGCAACCCAACTTTCGTTAAAATGAGATTTCTCTTCTGTCATTACATCAGGAAAATACATCACTAAAACAGGTTTAATATTTTCATTGAATTGCTGTTTTTGTAACTTTAATGTCTCTTCTGAAATTTTCAAAGAATCTAAAGTGATTTCATTACTCTTTTTAGCATTAGAAACAGATTTCCAAGTAATTATTAATAAAATTATTGAGGAAATAAACGCTAATAAATCAGAAATTAAAACAGGTTCATAAGTCACTATTTTTTCGATAAATGATTGTTTATTATCCATCCACTTCTCCATTCATATACTTTTATTTTTTACTAATTATATCAATAATTTTTATTCCAATTTTCTTTTGGTGTGAACCAACGGCAACCCTAAAAACCCAAAAGCTGTAGGTAGGCATTTTTGATACCTCGCGGTATATGCCTACCGGTTTTTTAGTTTATTCAGGGTTGCTTTTCCCACCAAAAGTTTTCTCGGCATAAATGAATCTCCACTGTTTTTTCTAGCACAGGAGAAAAAAGTTATGCAGAAACGTCGATCACAACATATGAGTGCGTCCTCACGGATTATTTTATCCCACACCCCACAATATAACTTTCCTATGATAAAATCAAAAGACGTTTCGGAGAAGCCAGTATATTACGGGCAACCAGTCTAACTGATGCGTCTACATTAAAACACGATCGAATCTTATTGCGGGACATAAAAAATGATACAATATCATAGTCGCCTATACTTCCTGGGCGAACATCGACCAGGAAGGAGGTGAACACCATGGAACTAATTTTTGTTAACATCATTGCCCCAATTATCGTAGGGGGCATTGTTGCGCTCTTTGTCTATTGGTGAGATAAGCGTAACAATAAGTAGGCGACAATAACCACACCAAAAAACCCCCAATCTATACCAGTAGATTGGGGGTTCGGTGATTCCATGGAACTAATTTTTGTTATCTACATTATAACATTCTAATTAATTAAAATCAAAATTCTTGTAATGAAACGTTTTTGATATATTTTTTAGCGATAACTTAAGTATGTTTGGTGGTAATATAAGGAACTATTAATTAGATTATATAGTTGGTATGATGAGAGAAGTGAAAAAGCCAACTTTTTTTATTATAATAAATGGCTATTTGGAGGGAGAGGTTATGGCTTTTAAAAAAGTAGTTGTAGACTTTGATATTGTTTTTGAATTCATAGAAGGTAAGGATTCTAAAGCAGAATACTCAGAAACTGTCGAGTTTCAAGATGGACAGAATAAAAAGGAGTTAGAAGCTATGCTAGAGAGAAAAGCTAAAGAAATTGGAAAAGAGCTAAGAGATACTATTGTAAATAACGACTTTATAAGTGTAGGTAACACTTTTTTTTAGAACCAATTTAATTAAATTCGTTTACTGTAAATCCTTAAATTACTAGATTTAGAAAGCTTTTTTTATTTTAATTTTTAAGTGTCTACTTTAGGAGGAGCACATCAGAGATTGAATGAAACATCTTGTGTTTTTTGAATAAACTTTAAGTACTCTAAATAACTGCTATGATTAATTAGGTAATAATACATCGATTCTATACATGACATGCTGCCTTCTTACTTTAAATTAAGTAAGTTTCTTAAATAAGAACCTAGTGGAGTTTTCAGGGCAATAAAAGGGCAAACTATCTGGAAAAGGGCAGATAGTATTGGAATTCTTTTTAAGAAAATAGTTGGAAAACATTGATCTAAAAGGATTTTTATTAACCCTTGTAGGGTGATAATTGGAGTACATCATTGAGTGGGAATAAGAAAGTTGCTTTCAAAGCCGATGTATGTATCTTAAATCATACATCGGTTTTTTTGTTATATAATATTTTATTTTGATAAATCGTAATGATTACGTTATAATTCATTCACTTAGATGAGTTAGAAGATAAAATCAAAAGGAGTGTTTACTTGGCAAAGAAATCTAAAGTAGTTAAAGCACAGAAGCGAGAAAAAATGGTTGCACAGTATGCAGAGTTAAGAAAAGAGTTAAAAGAAAAAGGTGATTATGAAGCACTTCAGAAGTTACCTAGAGATTCATCACCAACACGCGTAAACAACCGTTGTGGTGTAACCGGTAGACCTCGTGGTTACATGCGTAAATTTAATATGTCTCGTATTGCCTTTCGTGATCATGCCTATAAAGGGCAGATTCCAGGTGTAAAAAAGGCAAGTTGGTAAAAAGTAGAGCCAGTAATCTTAATTAAAAGATTGCTGGCTCTTTATTGATAAATTATTCATGTCCTATACGATTTTGCAGTACCTGAATTAAAGTCTCAACTGGGTAAAGATGCCAGTCAATATACTCCCCAGTTTTATAATCATTAACAGCCATTTGAACTAGCTTAGCTTCTTCATCTGATAAGCTTTCCATAACAATTTGTCCGGCAGTTTCTTTCGAATAGACCTCACCAGTAGTATAGGTCAGAATCATGCGACAAAAGGTTAAAATGACATTCGTTTCATCACCCTCATAATCACCTATTAATACTCTAGAAGCATCCTCAATCGCTTTTTGTAAGTCGTTCAAAGGAATCTCAGGAACTAGATTTTTGATATTTTTATCCCCGTAAAGTGAAATTGAGTTTGACCTCGCCTGGTAAAGCAAAATAGCGAGATCTGAATTAGTTTTCTTAGTTGGAATTATATTGTTTAAATAATCTTCCCTGAGCCACTCTCCATAAACAAAATCTTCAGTAGGAGGATAGGTCCAAGGGACATTGTCATTGTAATTAAGCACTGTTAACTCGATGTACCTGAGATTACTGTCCGCTCCAATACTTTTGGAAATAGGCATAATTTTAGAAATTAGTTGTTCTTTCTCTTGATATGTCATATCTCTATTTAAAATAACTAAAAAATCAATATCACTATTGGTTTTTAAGCCACTCTCAACATAGGAACCATACAGATAGACCCCTAATAAGTCATTTGTAAACAAGTCTTTCAACTCATTTAAGACATTATCGATTTGAATATTATCCTCTTTCATAATAAGAACACTCCGATTTAAAGCATTATATATAACCTTTATACCATAATGAGACAGTATACTTTTTATGAATAGATTTTAATTTTAATGGTAGATAGAATATAGATAAATATCGTAAGAGGGTGATAAAGTTCTGTTACTAAATGAGAGTCATATAAGAAATGTAGTCAATATGAAAGAGGCGGTTCTGTTGCAAAGTAAAAAAATATAGCTAACCACTAATTTATCATGTCAGTGTTCGCTTAATTTGCTAGCATGATGCTAATTTCGTGGCATGGCGAAAATCCGTAGATCTGAAGAGACCTGCGGTTCTTTTTATATAGAGCGTAAATACATTCAATACCTTTTAAAGTATTCTTTGCTGTATTGATACTTTGATATCTTGTCTTTCTTACTTTAATATGACGGTGATCTTGCTCAATGAGGTTATTCAGGTATTTCGATGTACAATGACAGTCGGGGTTCAGTTTAAACGTTTTAATAACTTTAGCCATGGCTACCTTCGTTGAAGGTGCCTGATCTGTTATCACTTTTTGAGGTTTACCAAATTGTTTAATGAGCCGTTTGATAAACGCATACGCTGAATGATGATCTCGTTGCTTACGCAACCAAATATCTAATGTACGTCTCATCAATACGCCATTTGTAATAGGCTTTTTTATGTTTTTTCTTCCAAATTTGATACAAAATCGGAGCATATTCTTGAACCCAACGGTAGACCGTTGAATGATGAACGTTGACACCACGTTCTCTTAGTATTTCAGATATATCACGATAACTCAGCGCGTATCTTAGATAGTAGTCAACGGCTACAGTGATGACGTCCTTGTTAAATTGTTTATATCTGAAATAGTTCATATAGCATACTCCTTTTTGTTAAAATTATACTATATACTCAACTTTGCAACAGAACCATAATATTTCTCTTATTTGCTAACTTACCTCGTTAGGTTAAATGAACTTATTTACAAACTCGTTATTTATATTTATTCTGTAAATTTAGTCTAGATCCTAAATAGACAACACTAGAGTGTCTATTTCACCGATGAATTGCATATATTTTAAATACTATTTTGCACATACTACTTTAGAACCCAGCTTGTCTTCTTACGAAGACAAGCTGGGTTCTTTAATTATAATGCAAATTATCGTCTGAATTAGTGCAGAATAATTACGAAAGTGACAGAAGGGGTAACCGGATGTGAATCGGTGATTAAAGTTTAGCAGACCTTTGTCTTAAATCTGGGCTATAGCACTATATAAATTTTCTGCAGTATCAAAAAAATAGGAGTGATTATCTTGATATCAAGACAATCACCCATAATTAATTATATGAAACAAAAACTTAAATATATGACATTTCTTTATTATTGGTTCAATTATAATTCATTTTAGTGATGGTGGTGTCCAGATGACTTAGCTTGCACCTTACACAAGATAGAATTATCGTGCAAATGATCAGGCGTTTCTAATTGAACCGTCATATGGTGAATATTTTGGTGCTCAAGGTCATGTTCGATTTGACGAAGCAATCGTTCACTTTCAGCAATAGACATTCGTTCATCTACAACCGCATGACAAGACAGTGCGTTTAATCCGCTTGTTATCGACCAAACGTGTAAGTCATGAATACCTTCAATGCCTTTTTTATTTTTGATTGTTTCAACCACATCATCCATATCAACATCTTCCGGGGCCCCTTCCATCAAGACATGTAGCCCGGATTTCGTAACAAAGTAACCACTGCGTAACACGAGCACGGCAACAATGACACTTGCGAGTGGGTCTGCCCACTCCCAGCCAAAGAATATGATGAGTAATGCAGCTATAATGGCACCAACAGAGCCAAGCATATCGCTAATCACATGTAAGTATGCTCCACGCATATTCAAATTTCCTTCTACATCTCCGCCGCGCATCATCATCCAAGCAACAAGAGTATTGACTAGTAAACCAATTGTAGCAATGACTAACATTCCGGTAGATGCAACTTCAGGCGGGTTTTGGAAACGTCTGATTGCTTCATAAAAAATAAAAAGTGCGACGATGATAAGTGTCAATCCATTAAGAACAGCCGCCAGTATTTCAAACCGCTTATAACCATATGTTTTACTATGGTTAGCAACTTTTGCTCCAAGGGTGAAGGCGAGTAGCGCAATTCCAAGTGATATAGCATCACTTAACATATGACCTGCATCTGCCAACAAGGCAAGACTATTAGTAAGATATCCACCTATGGCTTCAACAATCATATATGAAGTAATAATAATAAAACTAATCAATAAAACCTTTATATTTGCACCATGCGTGTGATTATGACTATGATCGTGTCCCATTTTAAACGCCTCCTAGATTAATGATGTTCAGCATGTTCAATTGCCTGATTCAATAAATTAATAACATGATCGTCATTTTCAGAATAAAACAATGTTGTTCCTGCTCTTCTATATTTGACTAGTCTTAAATTTTTTAAGAAACGTAATTGGTGAGAGACACTAGATTGGCTCAAATTTAATGTCTCTGCAATCTCATTGACAGCATGTTCACCCGAACACAAAAAGTTCAAAATACGAATTCTGGTTGGGTCACTCAATGCTTGGAACGTTTGCGAAACAATAAACAACGTTTCTTCATCTAAGTCTTGTTTTCCTTCATTCAACAACTCTTCGGGTTTCTGTTCTTCATTCATTTATTTCACTCCTATATAATGTATAGATTTAAATATATGAACATATAATCATATTATCATATATAGCTTATATTACGCTACATTGAATGTCAATTAGAAACTATAACATTCGAACGAGTCGTCAAGGTTTCTAAAAGTTAAAATATAAATATCAGTTTAGATAATGCGACAAGCGTAACTACTATGCTACCTTATCTCTAATGTAATGTTTATCTTGTTCCACAAATATACCTCGTTAGTTTAAGTGAACTTACTCGCAGAATAGTTATTTATAATTATTTTGTAAATTTAGCCTACGCTAAACCACCTTATTTAATAAATTCATTCAGAGACATCTCTACATAAAAGTAATTTTTAGAATAAGAAAATTTTCTTCTCAAAAACGAATATATTGGAATATGCTATGGATTACCCGGTGTCGGAAAAACATTGTCTTCCAAATATTATGCTAATTGGAACACTATCGAAAAAGAAATAGATTACACGAATATCAAGGAATTACAATCAGAAAATCTCGATGAAAGTATACTTGAAGCTAGAACCATTTTTTATACCGCGCCTCCTATAAGAGCGACAAAAATGACTGCAGAAATTCATTCCATTGGATTCAGAATAAATATGGTAAAAAGTATATACAGAGCAAAGAACAGTGAAGAAGAAAAATATACGACAGATTCATTTGAAGATATTGATCTTGTTATTGTAGATGAAATCAATCGATTAAAAATACAGAGTTTATAGCAACTGAGGGATATATATGATAGAAATAATATCGCAATGATATTTATTGGAATGCCTGGAATCGAGAAACGATTGGCACGATACCCCCAGCTCTATTCGAGAATTGGATTTGCTCATGAATTTGATAAACTCAGTAAAGATGAAACGCATCATATCTTGGAATACAAATGGGAAGAGTTGGGCCTTTCTATAAAAATTGAAGATTTTTCTGATTACGAAGCTCTGACTAGTATTATTAAAATTACTGGCGGGAACTTTAGACTCATTCAAAGACTTTTCACTCAAATAGAGAGAATACTTGAAATCAATAATCTTCATACCATTACTTTAGAAGTTGTGGAAGCTGCCCGAGACAGTTTAGTATTTGAAAGTGCAAGATAACATCGAAAGTGACAGTTGGAACATAAAAGGCTGTGTTCTACCTTTTTTCAAATGTGTTATAGTACAAAATAGCGCTTAAAAACAGGCGTAAAATAGCGTCTTAAGTGACATCCTTTTACCGTATGCACTATTTTGTGTGTAAAACGGTCGTTTTTTGAACTTAATCTTGCATGTAGTTTTTGTCATATTAAATACTCATTTTATGCACGAATTCTCGAAAATTATAATCTATTCTAATACATAAAGGAATGACAAGTTCTTTATTAAAAGTAGAAAGAAGGGATTGTAAAGTATGAGAAAAAAGAACCTATTGATAAGCTTGTTTTCTCTAATGATGGTCATTGTTTTATCAGCTTGTACAAGCAATGACGAAGAAGCATCTGTAGAAGATACTAGCAATGAAAAGAATTCAAATGAAGAGATGAACATGAATGAGGACAATGAAAATTCTATGGAAGAAAATATGAATAACTCCTCCAGTGAAGGAGAAATGAATAATGGTTCCATGGGTAATGGTCATATGGATCATGATGATGTGGTAAGTCTAATTGATTCGACAGGAGAGAATGAACTGAATATCCCCCCTATACTCAAAAGCGACAGCAACAAAGGAACTGAGTATACAATACGCGCGCAAAAAGGAGAAACAGAAATATTTGATGGCGTTCAAACAAAAACATATGGCTATAATGCCTCGTTTCTAGGTCCCATGCTTCAATTTGAAAAAGGAGATACTGTGAAAATAAACTTAATCAATGAACTCAATGAAAATACCACTTTTCACTGGCATGGATTGGAAGTGCCAGGGAATGACGATGGTGGTCCACACAATGTATTGGAGCCAGGCGAAGAGAGTACTATTGAATTTGAAGTGACACAGGAAGCTGCCACATTGTGGTTCCATCCCCACCCGGAAGGAAAAACCTCTGAACAAGTGTACAACGGACTTGCTGGGTTAATTTATATCGAGGACCAAAATTCAAAAAATCTCGAATTACCAAGTGAATATGGAGAAAATGACATCCCTCTCGTTTTCCAGGACAAAGTATTTAATGATGAAAAACAACTGAATTACAAAGCCATAGCAAATGAAGATGGCACAGTCGGGGATACATCATTAATTAACGGCACATTGAATCCAAAATTAACTGTAGATAAAGAAAAAGTAAGGCTTCGACTTTTAAATGGATCAAATGCAAGAAATTACACCTTTAAACTAAATACAGGGGATTCTTTTGTACAAGTCGCAACGGACGGCGGGTTTTTAAATGAACCGGTCTCAATGGAAGAAATCACACTCACGCCTTCAGAGCGGGCCGAAATAATCATTGATTTTTCTAAAGTCGATGGTAATGAAAATATAGCGTTAATGAATGAAGATGGTGCCACGCTCTTACCTTTTGAAATCACAGATCAAACAGGTAAAAACATGGATATACCTGATGAAATGAATGACTTTTCAGTTACAGAAGAAGAAAAGAACCTGCCAGTGACAAAAGAAATTGAACTTTTCGGCATGATGGATCAGGTAACGATAAACGGAAAAAAATTTGATCCTGAAAGAATTGATTTTACGCAGGAACAAGGTGTTACAGAAGTATGGGAAATTTATAATAAACCTGACATGATGGGCGGCATGATTCATCCGTTCCACATCCATGGTGCTCAGTTTAAGATCCTTTCCAGGAATGGAGAAGCACCAGCTGAGAACGAAAGAGGTTGGAAAGATAGTTTTTCCGTTGCCCCGGATGAGACTGTAAAAATTGCCATTCAGTTTAAAAATAAAGGCATATATATGTTCCACTGTCACATACTTGAACATGAGGATAATGGGATGATGGGACAGGTTAAAGTAGAGTAAGCTCCAAAGCTTCAATCTAATAACAAAAAAGGAACTATTTCTTGATTTTTTCTAGACGAATTACAATATTGAGTAAGTTGGAGAAGGACAATCATCATTAAAATTATGTGCAGTTTCTATGGAGTTTTACCATATTGGTTTATATGCGAAATGGATGGGTATTCAATTAATGTAAGTGCATTCAATTCTATAGGAGGGATTTATAATGGCTCATGAACAACATCAACAACTGATTCAGACGTTACATGAATGTATGGAAGCCTGTAACCACTGTTACGATGCCTGTCTGAGGGAAGAAGACGTAAAAATGATGGCGGAGTGTATCCGATTGGATCGTGAATGTGCAGATATCTGTGCATTTTTAGAACAGGCTCTGACAAGAAATTCACCATTTTCTTCTGATCTGGCGGCAGTATGTGCCAAGGTCTGCGAAGCATGCGGCAACGAGTGTCAAAAACATGACCACGATCACTGCCAGAAATGTGCAGATGCGTGCTTCAAATGTGCAGAGTCTTGTAAAGAAATCGCCTAAGCACAACACTTAGAAAGAAGTGGTATGTCGGAACTTATTCTGGACATACCACTTCTTTTATTTCCGGTTAAGATTGTACCTAGCATTTTAACGAAAATATACATTAAGGTGTATTTGCATTATTAATTAAGAGCGCCCTTGATTTTGACAATACTTATAAGAGACGCCTTAGTTTAGACAAGGTTATAAAAAACAGTTGAGTTCGTTTAGAACCATCGTTGCAAGGAGGAGTAAACCGAATTCCCTTCAAAACAGTCATTAAGGTACTCAAAAATATCTACGAAAGAAATATAAGATATAATGAGCAATTGAAAATCCTTGGCGATCGAAAAAGCTATTCTAAGACAGATTGTGATGCCACATTCATGAGAATGAAGGAAGACCATATGAAGAACGGTCAATTGAAGGCAGGATATAATTTACAGATTGCGACAAACAATCAATTCACCCTGGCTTATGACATCTTTCCAAATCCGGCGAATTCAAGAACACTCACGCCGTTCTTGAATCATTTCATAGATTTGCATAAGAAACTTCCTAAATATATTGTTGCCGATGTTGGATATGGAAGTGAAGAAAATTATGAGAATTTGATTGATGATTTTGAAGTTACACCTTTAATTCCTTTTAATACATACTATTCGGAGCAATCAAAGAAAAACAGAACAAATATTTTTAATACATTTAATTGGCCATATAATGAAATTGAAGATTATTTTACATGTCCCGAAAATTACGACCTTAGATTCTCTCATTGATTTATGGAAGATGAGCCATACGAAACATTAGGTGAAAAACTCGCACTCCCGCCATTTTTAGAAGATAAACGTGAAGAAATTGAAAGTCAAATTCGTCATTTCGATACGACACGTTCAAATTAAATTCTTAAATATAGGAGGTTTCTCATGAAACACGTATATCAAGAAAATAAAAAAGGTGCACCAGTTTTTGTTTTATTACATGGAACTGGCGGTGATGAGACGGATTTAATTCCTCTCGCTCAAGCAATTAATTCAAATTTCAATTATTTAGGCGTGCGTGGAGAAGTAAAAGAAAATGGAATGAACCGCTTCTTTGAACGCGTCGGTATGGGACAGTATAACTGGGATGATTTACGAAATCGTGCCGATCAACTATTTGAATTTATTAAAGAAAAATCCATCGAGTATGACTTTGATTTAAGTGATGTTTATTTACTCGGATTCTCTAATGGTTCAAACATTGCATTGGAAATGATTTTCCGTCACCCAGAAGCATTTCACCATGCGATACTTGGTGCACCATTATATCCCGCTAACTTAAAAGATACTTTTGATTTAGGACATTTAAATGTCCTTTTATCCATGGGTAAAAATGATCCGATGGCACCCGTTCAAGAAAATGAACGTCTCATTGAAATGTTAAAAGATCGCGGTGCATCAGTTTCTACACATTGGGTAGAAGGGCACAATTTAGATCAGAGTGTTGTAGAGGCAGCTAAAGACTGGATTTAACTATTAAATACAAATAAAATGGAGCTTTTAAAATGAATCAAACAAAATTAGCAGTTATATTTTATACTATGACAGGTACAAACTACGAAATGGCAAAATGGGCAAAAGAAGCAGGTGAAGCTGCAGGTGCCGAAGTGAAATTACTTCGTGTAGAGGAGCTTGCAAGCCAAGAGGTTATAGATAGTAATGAACCTTGGAAAAACACATATAATACAATTAGAGACATCCCTGTAGCTACTGCAGAAGATATTGATTGGGCAGATGCACTCATATTTAGCACGCCAACACGTTTTGGTATGATCTCTTCTCAAATGAAACAATTCATTGATACGTTGGGTGGATTATGGGCGCAAGGTAAAACAATTAATAAAGCCGTAAGTGCAATGACTTCAGCAAACAATGCAAACGGTGGTCAAGAAGCGACATTACTCAGCTTCTACACAACAATGATGCACTGGGGTGCAGTTATCGTACCACCAGGATATACAAGTGATAAAATTGCACCTGCTGGCGGTAATCCATACGGAACGAGCGCAACTTTAAATGAAGATGGAAGCATTAAAGAAGAAGTTCGACCTGCAGTTGAACACCAAGTAAAACGTACATTAGAGATCGCAACTAAAATAAACCAATAATATTTCACACACCAATTCAATAGAGTTGGTGTGTTTTTCATTTTAAATTAAATTAATTGACAATAGTGTGTCCAAAGATTACTCTAAATATGTAAATTTAGTTGTAATTTTCATATATTTTCTACTATGTTTTTAAAATTTTATAAAGGTGGGTATGATGAAACATTTCAGTTATTTTTTTGTATTGATTCTCGTACTGTTACTAACTGCATGTAACGGATTTTCAGTAGACAACAATTCAAGTAATTCTAGCGAAAGTAATGGTGATAATGCATCTTCTGAACCTATCGAACTTAACTTTTGGACATTCTGGGGTAGTGAAGAGCGCCGTACAGTTATTGAGAAAATTATTAAAGATTTTAACGAATCCCAAGATGAAATTATTGTAAAACATACATACGTTCCTTGGAGCGATATTTTTACTAAAAACTTATCCGCTATTGCTGCAGGCGATCCACCAGATGTCATTATTAATGATATTAATTCACTTAGAGTACGCGCATCTGAAGGACAAGTAGAACCCATTACAGAATATGTAGATGATGAAGTTCAATCACGTTTTTATGACCAATTGTTCGATGCGGCAGTCGTTGATGATGAGATTTATGCGTTACCATTTAATACAGATAACTCAGTAATGTTTTATAATGTTGCACATTTAGAAGAAGCAGGATTATCTACAGAAGATTTACCTGAAACATGGGAAGAAGTAGATGCATATGCACAAGCATTAGATATTCAAAATGACGAAGGATATGAACGTATTGGATTTTATCCATTAATACGTGGATCTATTTCATTATGGATGGTCAATGCTTTAGGTGAAAATTATATTTCTCCTGAAGGAGAGATTAATATTAATAACCCTGAAGTACATTCAGCATATGAATGGGTACTTCAGTCTCAAGAAAAATATGGAAAGAATTATTTAGATTCAGTGAATGCCCGATTTGATAACGCACAGCAAGATCCTTTCATGTCAGGAGAAGTATCAATTTTAGTACGTAACGCAAACTATAATGTTCAATTACGTAATCATGCAAGTGATTTAGAGTTTGTTACTAGTCCACTCCCACAAAGAGAACTTGGTGCAAAACCGGCATCAATCGGTGGTGGATTCGTTGCCGAAATACCGAAGGGTGCAAGTAATCCAGAAGCATCATATCAATTTATCGAATATATAACGAATTACGACTCACAGTTATACTGGGCTGAAAATAACTTTGACTTGATGGCTAACGAACAAGCAAGTATTGACGCAGCTGAAAGTACAGAATTTAATAATACAGATCAAAAAGTTTACAATACAATGGTTGACAACATGGAAAACACTGTGTTGACTTTAATTCCCCTAGGCGCACCGGATTACGGTAGTACTTTACATTCTATATTTGATGAAATTATTAACGGTTCAGAAACTGTTGAAGATGGTATACCACGTGCACAATCAGAAATGGAACGCATGTTTAATAATGAGTAAGTGGTGATTTTATGAAACGACAAGAAAATATATATGGCTACTTATTTATATTGCCATGGATTATTGGGTTTTTGGGGCTAACATTTGGCCCCATGGCCTTTTCTTTATATGGGAGTTTTACGAATTATAACGTTACTTCTAGGATGGATTATATTGGACTCAGTAATTATAAAGAAATGCTATTCCATGACAATTTGTTTTGGACATCAATGGCAAACACGTTATTTTTCGTCGTGTTTTCCGTCCCTCTAACGACTATCGCCGCAATTCTTATTTCCGTTATGCTAAACCAAGATGTTCCAGGTATGCGATTTTTCCGTACAATTTATTATTTGCCCGCCGTGCTATCTGGCGTTGGTGTGTATTTGTTGTGGATGCAATTGCTCGATCCATCAGCAGGTTTAATTAATCAGTTTTTAGGATTGTTTGGCATTAATGGCCCAAACTGGTTATTCGATGCGAATTGGTCGAAACCATCATTAATCTTAATGAAGTTATGGAGTGCGGGTGGTGCGATGTTATTATACTTATCCGCAATGCAAGGGATTTCAAAATCCTTGTATGAAGCCGCATCTATTGAAGGTGCAACGAACTTTCAAAAATTTTTTAAAATTACATTACCTTTAATCAGTCCGATTATATTTTTTGATGTGATTACGAGTACAATCGGTTCATTTCAAATTTTCCAAGAAGCATATATTATGAGTTCAGATAACTCCGGGTCTCCTGAAAACTCTTTACTATTTTATAATTTATATATGTGGATTAAAGCATTTACTGTATTTGATATGGGCTATGCAATGGCAATGTCTTGGGTATTGTTTGTCATCGTACTTTTATTAACATTAGTAAATTTTACTTTAGCAAAATTTTGGGTCCATTATGAGGATGATTAATCATGTTCGATAATAAAACGAATAACTTTTGGAAATCGTTTAACTTTATACTGCTGTTAGTTGGAAGTGTGTTTATGGTAGCACCATTGTTTTGGATGGTGTCGACTTCTTTAAAATCTTTAGAAGAAATATATAACGGAGAATTTACGTTTATCCCGAGAAATATTCAATTTTCTAATTATAGTAATATTTTCGATATTGTACCGTTTGGTACTTATTTCTTAAATACGACAGTCATTGCAATTATTGTTGTACTTGCGAATGTATTTGTAAACGCCATGATTGCATATGCGTTTTCTAAAATACATTTTAAAGGGCGCAATATTTGGTTTTTTATTGTATTGTCAACGATGATGTTGCCTGGATTTGTAACATTAATCCCACAGTACGTTATTTTTGCTAAACTCGGATTAGTCAATACTTACTATCCGCTCATTATACCGGCGTTACTAGGTAGTGCGTTTAACATTTTTTTATTAAGACAATTTTTTAAAGGGATTCCTGATAATTACATAGAAGCTGCAAAATTAGAGGGCGCCAATCATTTTCAGATTTTTTATAAAATAGGTTTACCAATGGTACGTCCTGCATTGCTTACCGTTGCGATTTTTTCATTTAATGCGGTATGGAACGATTTTTTAGGCCCATTATTATATTTAAACGATGAAAGACTATATACGTTACAACTCGGTCTCCAAGTATTCCAAGGGCAGTCGACGACACAGTGGAACTATTTAATGGTCGGTGCAATTATTGTACTTTTACCCGTTATATTGTTGTTCTTCTTTTTACAAAAGTACTTTATCCAAGGTGCCAACATACTTGGCGATAAAGATTTGAAATAATCATAACTAGGAAGTGACAAAATGGCAGATTTATCGTTACAACACATTCATAAGCAATACGATAACAAAGGCCTTGAAGTCGTAAAAGACTTCAACCTCGATATAAAAAATGGGGAATTTATCGTGTTTGTTGGTCCATCTGGATGTGGAAAATCAACAACATTACGTATGATTGCGGGCCTAGAAGATATTACTTCTGGAAAATTATTGATTAATGGCCAAGAAATGAATAATGTGCTACCGAAAAATAGGGACATTGCAATGGTATTCCAAAACTATGCATTGTATCCACACATGAGTGTATTTGATAATATTGCTTTTGGTTTAAAGATTAAAAGGTTACCACGTAAAGAAATTCGTTCAAAAGTAGAAGAGGCTGCAAATATTTTAGGACTTGAACAGTTTTTAAAGCGTAAACCAAAAGCGTTATCTGGCGGACAGCGTCAACGTGTCGCTTTAGGGCGTGCGATTGTACGTGATGCGAGTATATTTCTAATGGATGAACCATTATCTAACTTAGATGCGAAATTACGCGTGCAAATGCGTGCAGAAATTATTAAATTGCATAACCGCTTAAAAACAACAACAATTTATGTAACGCATGACCAAACTGAGGCATTAACGATGGCTGACCGCATTGTTATTTTAAATAACGGTGAAATAATGCAAGTCGGTACACCAAAAGAAGTGTATAATTATCCAAACAACTTGTTTGTCGCGCAGTTTATCGGATCACCACCGATGAATATATTTAAATGTACATTTGATGGGGAAGCTGTGCATATAGGAGATAACACTATACTTCATTTACAAGATGAACAAGTTGAATTATTAAATGCGAGAAACTATAAAGATCAACTCCTATACTTTGGCATACGTCCTGAAGATATAAAAATCCAAACTCGTGTGGACGCATCTAAGTCATCAACACAAATAGAAACAGTCGTTCGTGTGAGTGAATTAATGGGGGCAGAATATATGGTGTATGCTGATTTAGAAGGCACAGATTTTGCTGCTCGAGTAGAAGCGGATCGTAATATTGAACAAGGTAATCGTATATATTTAAATTTTAATTTAAATAAAACACATTTCTTTGACTATAATAGTCTAGAAAAAATCGTTTAACCAAATTAAGTGAAAGAAAAAAGTTATAAAAAGTTTGGGTATGACACAACATGTGTATATAAATATATGTATTTGAATTCATTACTTTAAAGGTGGCCATTTTATGAAAGATTTATTTAAACTACTCAAACAAGGAAGTATCGCATCGCTCACCGCGTTAGAAAAAGTATAGCTGATCACCATTTTATCATGTCGGTGTTCGTTTAACTGGCTAACATATGACTGATTTCACGGCATGGCGAAAATCCGTAGATCTGAAGAGATCTGCGGTTCTTTTTATATAGAGCATAAATACATTCAATACCTTTTAAAGTATTCTTGGCCGTATTGATGCTTTGATATCTTGTCTTTCTTACTTTAATATGACGGTGATCTTGCTCAATGAGGTTATTCAGATATTTCGATGTACATTGACCGTCGGGATTCAGTTTAAACGCTTTAATTACTTTAGCCATTGCTACCTTCGTTGAAGGTGCCTGATCTGTAATCACCTTTTGAGGTTTGCCAAATTGTTTAATGAGACGTTTGATAAACGCATATGCTGAATGATTATCTCGTTGCTTACGCAACCAAATATCTAATGTATGTCTCATCAATACGCCATTTGTAATGGGCTTTTTTATGTTTTTTCTTCCAAATTTGATATAAAATTGGGGCATATTCTTGAACCCAACGGTAGATCGTTGAATGATGAACATTTACACCACGTTCCCTTAGTATTTCAGATATATCTCGATAACTAAGCGCGTATCTTAGATAGTAGCCGACGGCTACAGTGATAACATCCTTGTTAAATTGTTTATATCTGAAATAGTTCATACAGAAGACTCCTTTTTGTTAAAATTATACTATAAATTCAACTTTGCAACAGAACCCTTACAAGGATTTTACCAGTTAATTGCAGCAGTTGAAGCGGCAGATATCGAAAATATTTATTTATATAACAGAACACCAAGTAAAGGAGAGAAATTTACTGACGACTTAAGCGCAGTACTTAGTAAGGACATTAATATCGTCGCTTTAGATACGGTGGAGGAAGTAGTGGAGTCAGCTGAAACTATTGTCACAGCAACGACATCTTCAAATTAAATCATGAAGGGTTTTTGCAATCGTATTTTTTGTTTTAGATTGCAAGTATCTGTAATATTTTTATAAACTATATTTTTGGAGGAGATAATATACAATGACAATGAAGTAGGAGATTTTGGATTCATACTCGAAGAACGAAACTACGAGTACTGATGAAGCGGATGATGCGAGTCGACCCATAAAGTTCAAGAGGGTAGGTGATGCACAATGTTAGGCGCCGTTTTAACATTACTCTTAGGTATCATAATCATTCTCGCGATTATTGCTGCGAATGGTTATTTTGTTGCTCAGGAATTTGCATATATGTCTGTCGATCGTTCTCGTTTAAGTACACTTGCAGAAGAGGGGAATGGTGCGGCTAAAAATGCACTATCTGTAACGAGAAAAACTTCGTTCATGCTCTCAGGTGCTCAATTAGGGATTACTATAACTGGACTATTGATTGGTTTTGTTGCGGAACCTTTAGTAGGTAATAGTTTAGCTGTAATCTTAGGGACAGTATTGGCTTTAGCCTTATCTACAGTTGTCCAAATGATTTTTGGTGAGTTATACCCTAAAAACTTAGCGATTGCTAACCCTGAACCTTTAGCACTTGGTATGGCACGTTCTACAAACATATATTTAGCTATTTTTGGCTGGTTAATTACGATTAATGGTTAAAAGGTGCATCTGACTTTTGTCAGATGCACCTTTTTATGTGGAATAAAATAAATTATCACTAAATTTATATTAAGTTAGGGAGCAGTGTTTTAGGCACTCTCACTCTAACGGTGACTAAAGGATTAACGACCTGACTGATGCGAATGTCACAGCAGGCAGACAACAATCGATAGGCCATCTCATAGTCTTCCTTAAGTACAAGCGTTAGATGATCGACCGTATTTTGTGATGCAATTTTAATGGCTTCATCTAATGTTTTAGCTGATGCGATAAAGAAAAAAGCATCTGGACTTTCGACGATCGGGTTTAAAATTGATAAGCCTTCTACTTTAGAAGCTGTTAAAGTGACTTCACCATCAATTTCTACCCCGGTACCATCGAGTTCTCCATCACCCATTGTTGCATGAAGATCTCCCATAGCAAGTAAGCCACCATCTTGAAAAACAGGAAGGTAAAGAGAATTACCTGTAGTAATGTCAGTCGTATCCATATTGCCACCATGACAACCTGGTGAAGCAGTATGGATTTTATCTTCTTTTGTTGCCAGTCCGATGACACCAATCATCGGTTTAACAGGGAGGCATAGACGTTCGCTAAACTTCACGAATCCATCTTCAACCGGTAGAATTTTCGTCGAGTCCTTTTGTATAGTATCACCTAAGACACCGAGCCCAGTATCCGTCATCATAATACCAGAAGAACCAAGTTCTATATTATCAATATCAAGCTTAACCACATCACCGGCTTTCAAACCATTTATATAAATCGGACCTGTAGCTAGATTTATAATTGAACGATCAATATCCCATCTAGAAGTATGTTCATCTTGTACTTGTCCGCCGTAACAATCATGGGTTTCAACAACAAAGCGTTCCCCTAAATCAACAGACATCACAGCCTTTAAATCTGGTGTGAAATGATTTATTGTTTGATTACGTTCTAATTTTTTCATAAGTCCACCTACCCATTAAAATTACTGACATTATAACACTCAATAGGTTCAAGGTAATAGAGTTGATATGGACGACTATGTTAAACTGAATCAAGAAAAATTAAAGAAGGAGACTGATTTATGCGCCATCTATATAGATTTTCACTCGCAATAGTATTTAGTGTTGCAGGTTTTCTACACTTCAAACGAGAAGAAGGCTTTGAAAAAGTAGTACCGAGTTATTTACCATTCAAACGGTTCATTGTCCATGCGTCTGGATTAGCTGAAATCATATTTGGATTGTTACTTTTCTTCAAGCGACCGGGCAAGATACTTAAAAGTCTAATCAATGCTTTCCTACTTGCTGTCTTTCCAGCAAATATTTATATGGCTAGAAAGAAACTCCCACTTGGTACGATCGAACTACCTAAGCGGCTCCTTTACTTAAGATTACCACTACAGTTTGTATTAATGGGTATGGTTAAGAGAATATAGAGAAAGGGTGGATTCCATGCAGAAAAGAACCCTGGGCTTAATTACAGCGCCGGATTATGCTGAAGAGATTATCGATGATTTAATAGATGACCTTCCTAGACACCTAAAACATTACGTTAATAATGATGTGACATGGGAAATCGAGTGTCATGTTGATAGTTGGACGGGTGGTACGAACCGGGCGGATAGGGCAATAGAATGGACGAAAGCGGAGATGTCGAACAAGGGATGGGATTACGCGATTACTTTAACAGACCTTCCTTTATTTGATGGTAAAAAACCGATCATTGCTGAAGTTCATAGTGATGAGCATGTCGCATTTATTAGCTTACCTGGTTTTGGCTTTGCCCCAATGAAAAAGCGTGTCAGGGAGTCTATTCTTCAAATGATGAATGAAATCTATTATGGTAGTTCTGAAAGAGAGAGAAAAGAATCAGAGCAAACTCAGGAATGTAACGAAAAATCGAATGATGATATTCAATATCAAAGTTCAAAAAGTTTAATTGGGCAGAGATTTTTTGAAAAACTCTCTCCATTAGAACGTGAAACTTCAAATACAAAAAATAGTACACATGCAAGATTTACTGTTCAATCAGAGAAAAAAGGCTTACTTAGGATCATTTCAGGTATGATTAATGCCAACAGACCAATGAAGTTATTTAAAGCCTTTTTAAATATAGTTATCATTGCTTTCACAACTGGTGCTTATGCCTTAGTCTTTCCCACTATTTGGGGCTTAAGCACACATTTCAGTACAATTAGAGCAATCGTACTGATGTTTGTTGCGATATTATCCTTAGTTGCTTGGATTATTACCTCTAATAATTTATGGGAGAGTAAAGTAAAGGATGAACATGCTTTTCTAGGTAAACTATACAATGCAACAACGTTTTTCACATTATTGTTAACAGTAGTGATGTACTATGTACTGTTATTTGTTATGTTTATGGTTCTCACCTCATTATTAATTCCACCAAGTCAGGCTGAAGAAAATATGACAGTGAGTGCTGTAAATATTAGTTCCTATGCATATACAACATGGATTGCAACGAGTCTGTCTACAATTATTGGTGCACTAGGGTCTTCCGTTAATAATGAGGATGTACTTTTAAATAGTACCTATGGATATAGGCAGCAACAAAGACAACAAACAACTAAAGAAATTGAACAAGAAGCAGAGAATGATTGATATACAAAAACGAACGCCCCAGAGCAAAGCTCTGGGGCGTTCGTCTGTTAACTTATATTATTTTGACTCATACGACCAAGTCCACTGTTCCCCATCAGAGGCAAAGTGGTAAACGTATTTGTCATCTTCAATCTTAAAGTCATATGCACCAGATTTAACTGGATTTTCATCTAATACTTCCGGGTTGTTATGCACTAAATCAATTAGTTCCTCATCCGTATATTCATTTTGAGCTTCGTCATATGACCAAGTCCATTCTTCACCGTTAGACTTAAAGTCAAACTCATAACCATCATAGATAAAGTTATAGTGATAAGCACCATCTTTTAGTGGCGCAGCATCTAATGTTTTAGGTGCATAAAACGCGTAGCTTGCAAGGTTCTCATTTTCTGATGTGAAAAACCTACCATAGGGACCATGACCTGATGTCACTTAAGTTTACAGTTGAATAAAGTAAATTTTTCTCTGGGATATGAACATGTTCATATCTCAGT
>NZ_JAVIYN010000020.1:0-46217 GCF_036665975.1 Jeotgalicoccus huakuii
CGAGTTGATTCTAACTTAGAACATTTCTGAAGTTGTTTTACCTTGCATGTGAAGTGTAAGGTAGTCTGGTCCACCTGCTTTAGAGTCAGTACCTGACATTTTAAAGCCACCGAATGGGTGATAACCAACGATTGCTGCTGTACAACCACGGTTGAAGTATAGGTTACCTACCATGAAGTCACGTCTTGCTTCTTCTTGGTGTTCTCTATTTTTCGTTAACACTGCACCTGTTAAACCATAGTCTGTATCATTTGCAAACTCAATCGCTTCAGTGAAGTTTGAAGCTTTTGCAAAACCAACTACTGGACCGAAGATTTCTTCTTGCATGATACGATCATCATGTTTAAGTCCTGAAAATACTGTTGGGTGTACAAAGTGACCTGTCTCGTTATCGATTGTTCCACCGACTTCAAGCTTGCCTTCTTCTTTACCAATTTCCAAGTATTTTTGAATTTTTTCAACGGATGATTCATCGATAACTGGTCCCATAAAGTTATCTTCTTCTGGGTTACCAATTGTTAAGTCTTTAGTTAAAGCAACAACTTTTTCTAATAGCTCATCATGAATATCTTCTAGTGCAATAACACGTGAACATGCTGAACATTTTTGACCAGAGAATGCGAATGCTGAAGTGACAATTGACTCTGCAGCTAAATCTAAATCTGCACTGCTGTCAACTACGATTGTATCTTTACCACCCATTTCAGCAATCACACGTTTAAGGTTAACTTGACCTTCTTGAACGACTGCTGCTTTCTCATAAATGTCTACGCCGACATCACGTGAACCTGTAAATGATACAAATGCTGTATCTTTATGTTCTACTAGTAAGTCACCAATTTCGCGACTTGAACCTGGAATAAAGTTAACTACACCTTTTGGTAAACCTGCTTCTTCTAACACTTCAACAAATTTATGAGAAATTACTGAAGCTTTAGAAGATGGTTTTAATAGAACTGTATTTCCTGTCACTAAGGCTGCAGATGTTGTACCTGCCATAATTGCTAAAGCGAAGTTCCATGGAGAAATCACTAGCCCCACACCTAATGGAATATAGTCAAAACGGTTTTTCTCACCCGGACGTGAAACGACTGCTTTACCGTTTTTAAGTTCTATATTTTGTCTTGCATAATATTCTAAGAAATCGATCGCTTCTGCAGTATCTGCATCAGCTTCTTTCCAAGGTTTACCTGCTTCTTTTACAAGTAAAGCTGTAAATTCAAATTTTCTGTTACGGATAATGTTAGCTGCTTTGAAAAGCACATCTGAGCGGAATTCAAATGTTGATTTTCTCCACTCTTTAAATGTTTCTTTAGCAACTTCCATCGCATCTAATGCTTCTTTCTCACCTGCTTGAGACATCTGTCCAATGACTTCGTCTTTTTGTGCAGGATTATAAGATGCTAATTTCTTTTCAGTTAAGACTCTTTCACCATTAATGATCAATGGATAGTCAGAACCAAAATCTTTCTTAACTGTTTCAAACCCCTTATTTAATAAATCTCTGTTCTCTTCTTTAGAGAAATCAGTAAATGGTTCATGTTTGTACGGTATCATAAAATAAATTCTCCTTTGTTTTTAATATCCTTTAAAACTTATTAAATTCTTTCCGCATTTTTAAGATAACATTGTTTAAGAAAATCTCCAACTATTCCTTTGCATATTCTGTAAATTTTTTAATCCGCTTTCATTATTGCTAGAGTAACATTTTGGAATACTTCTACTGCGACTGGTAAGACGTTCTCATCCAGATCGAAACTCGGGTGGTGATGTCCATACTTAAGATCAAATGGGAACAACATATAAGTTGCTTGCCCACCTTTTTCATGGACGCGATCTAGCATCAAAGTAACATCTTCTGAGGCACCAAGTGGTAAGGCATCTCTTAAGTCTTTTACAGAATTTACTTTTTCAACTGTATCTCTAATCATTTTAACCAATTCACTACTACAAACTGAGCTTACAGCCTGCCCAACGAGTTCTATCTCTACTTTATTGTCATACATATTAGCTGATGATTCTAAGACTTTTACCGCTTTTTCATACATGTATTCATTTAACTCAGTTGTTTCACCACGTGTCTCAATTTCCATTTTAGCTTGATCTGCGACGACATTCCTTCCACTTCCCGCTAGAAGTGAACCTGTATTAATTCTAGTTGCACCGTCTCTATGCCTAGCAATCGCATTTAAGTTCAAAGCTGCACTTGAAGCCGCTAAAAGTGAATTATTTCCCTCATTTGGTTCCACACCAGCATGTGCTGATTTTCCTGTGAAATGTGCATCTAATTTGGTCGTCGCTAAGAAATCAGTCGTGGATAGAGAAACCGTTCCCACCGGCATTTTTCTAATACCAAGATGTAAGGAAAAGAAGTAATCAACATCATCCAACCAGCCTTTTTCTACAACAGATTTTGCACCTTTAACGCTTTCTTCAGCTGGTTGAAAAATAATGGTAAAACGTCCTTTTAAATTATCGATGTTAGCATTGATATATTTCACGAGATTAAGTCCAACCGTGATATGACCATCATGACCACAGGCATGCATTTCACCAAAGTGCTGTGAAATAAAGCCTTCACTATTAGGTATATGTGCTTGATCTGTTGCTTCTGTAATCGGCAGACCGTCAATATCAAAACGTGCCGCAAAATGAGGACCTGGTTTATTTGTATCTATAGTCGCGATAACACCAGTCATACCATCTTTTATTTTACTTAAAAATGGCTCTGGCACACCGTAATTAAGTGCTCTTTGATAAGATGCTGCCATCGTTTCTTCTGAAGGCATTCCGACTCTCGCGCTCTTAAGTAAAACATCGTCACCGAGATGTAAGGTAAAATCAGTGTCTTTTAAATGCTCATAAATTTCATAAGTTGTAATATATTCAGTAAATCCGACTTCAGGAAACTGATGAAATTTTCTTCTTGTTTCAACTAAGTTATCCAACATTTTATTCTTCCTTTGCTAAGCTATTCAGTGTATCTACAGCCATATTTACCATAGCTGTGATCCCATATTTAAAAGCATCTTCATTTAATCTAAATGCAGGGTTATGGAGTGGTTTTTGACCCTCATCGACTGACGTTCCTAACCAGTAATACACACCCGGGTATTTTTGAAGGAATCTTGAAAAGTCTTCCCCCGCTAGACTCGGTTGCAAGGCTGGGACAGCCGCTTCACCGTAGAGGTTCACAATAGATTTTCTAAGTTCACTCGCCCAGTGTGCATCATTTACTGTTGCCGGATATCCATCGTCAAAAATAATTTCACACTCAGCACCCATTGACGCTACAACATTTTCAACCACTTCAAAGAAGCGTTTCTTCATCATTGCTTTTGTACCATCTGACTGTGTACGAATCGTACCTTCAAGTTCTGCAGTTTCTGCAATGACATTGTGCTTAGTGCCTGCTTCAAAGCGTCCGACAGTTAATACCGCAGGTTCCATCGGATTTGCATTTCTACTTACGAGCGTTTGTAAAGCATTGACAACCTGGTTTCCTGTAATTAATGCATCGACCGTACTGTGTGGCATAGAAGCATGGCCACCAGAACCTTTAATAATAATTTTAAATTTATCGGAATTGCCCATGATTGGCCCTGCCATCACTCCAAATTTGCCGACCTCAAGATCTGGCCACACATGCTGAGCTAAGAGCATTTCTGGTTCATATTCATCAAAGACGCCATCTTCCATCATAGCCTTCGATCCACCTGTCGGTGATAGCTCCTCAGCAGGTTGGAAGATTAATAAGATCGTACCTTTTAATTCTTTTTTATTATCGTTTAACACTTTACCCGCATGGAGTAACATCGACGTGTGTGCATCATGACCGCATGAGTGCATGACGCCCTCATTTTCCGAAACGTAGTCCACTCCTGAAATTTCTTTCATTGGAAGCGCGTCAATGTCCGCCCTAATCCCGATAATTTTACCGCTTTGTTCCCCTTCTATAATACCGAGCACACCTGTACCAGCAAAACCTGTTTCAAATGGGATACCATATTCAGTTAATTTTTCCTGAATTCTTTTCGAAGTCTCAAATTCTTCTGTACTCAACTCAGGATATCGATGCAAGGTTCTTCTAAAATCGATTGCATCTTGAATCGTAAGTTCATCAATAGTAAACATCATTTTTCCACCTTTGTCTTACTTATTATAATAATCTATAAAATCTCCTTCGAGTTGCCAACCAATATAATTTTGTCCGTCATTCATCATCCAATCATAATTGTCATACTTGACTTTGATGACCTCACCATGATTAGTCAGTTCTGTATTAAGCGGTAAATATAAAATGTGTCTTCTCTTACCATTATATTTCAGTCTCGTACGCATAATTTTAAACCCAAGCCTAAATTTATCTTTTAGACTCGCAAGGTTTGACGGCATAACTGTTGAAAAGATGTAATCAAAATCACCAGACTCCCTAACCTGATCGATTAGAAACTCTCCCATTTTAGTCTGTAATCCTTGCCCTCTATGATCTGGGTGCACAAGAGAAATTTCCGAATAAATCGAGCGCTCACGTGGCACTTGAACATCGTCAGCTAAATGTTCGTCTTCATCTAAGTGCGGAATATACATCGTTCTTAAAGCAACAAGTTGATCATCAACAAAGACACCAGCTGTATAGCCTTGTTCAACACCTTGTTCAAACTCACTTCTAGAGAGCTTTTGTAGCACTTCTTTTTGCTCTAAAAATTCATAGACAGAATCTTGTAAGACCAGCATTTCATCAATATCATGCTTATTTAGTTTAACGAAATTCATGGAAATCCCTTCTTTCTTAGTTAATATGTTTATTGTATATTTCTTTCGGTTATATTTATATTGAGGAGTTGGTTAACATGAATATATTAGTAAAATGCATGAACTCCAACGAAGATCACAGTTTCTTTAAAATAATCCATAATATAAAAGAAGAACAATCTGCTGTAGACGACTTTATTTTTGAATGTGTGAGAAAACATCCTGACTTCAATGACAAGGATGTCGTCGTACAGTTGATTTACCCACATCACTCTGAATTGTATACGGAATATCATTTGGATTATGTGAGCCGCTAAAATTAGCGGCTTTTTTTATTTGAGTTCTAACCATTCAAACATAAGTGGAACCCAATTTTGAACATGCTTATTTACTTTACCAGTAATTTCACTCGCAACACTTAACCCGTGATCACCTTTTGTAAAAGTGTGCAGTTCCCACGGAATACCCGCTTTCTCTAGAGCATCTGCAAAATCAAGTGCATTTTTCACATAGACCAAGCGGTCTCCTACCGTATGCCAGATAAAAGTTCTAGGGGTATCTTGATCTACATGGTTTTTTAAGGTCGCCTTGTCTATAATTTCTGGGTCAATTTCAGCACCAAATACCATACGACTCGCCATAGACATATATATTGGATCTCCTACACCACGAGTTTCAGCAATTTCTCTGTTTAAGTCATAGTCTAAAATTGGATACGAAAGCACTTGGAAATTCGGCTTAAACCAACGTGATTCCTTACCAACTAAATCACTTAACCACGTTTTATTCCAATGAACACTGAGGCTTGCAGCTAAGTGTCCACCTGCAGAAAAACCAATTAATCCAATATTATCTGGATCTACATTATATTCATGAATGTTTTCTCTAATATGTGAGAGTGTTAATGCAAGCTCAATTAACGGATTTGGAAATTCAGAACCAAGCACTTTGTCAGGTTCTACCATTGAAGCGATTTGATAGAGTTCATCTCTTGAAGCTTGACGTCCTTCACTTTCTATCATCGTACCGATCGTTGAGTAGCTTAGTATAAATACCTGATAACCCCGCTTAAGAAAATCATAGGCAATAGGTTCAGCCTCTCTTTTAGATAGATACATGTAACTACCACCTGGACAGATAACCACAGCAGGCTTCTTCTCAAAACTCACTCCAGTTTCACCGAGCAGCGCAGTAACTTCAGCATAATAATCACCGATTTTAAATTTCTTTATATTCATAAATTTCAAGCCTCACTTCCTTACCTTAATATTATCAAAAAATTCAGTTCAATATATATAAAAGACAACTATTTCAGACAAATGTATAATGAAGTAGACAAAATTATTTATATGTATTTAGGAGGATAATGTAATGACAAAAGATTACTCAAAAGATTTAAGCTTATTAGGAAACCAAGAAGTATCATATAACTATGAATACAATCCGGATATATTAGAAACTTTCGATAACGACTATCCTGGTAGAGACTACTTTGTTAAATTTAACTGTCCAGAATTCACAACACTCTGTCCAATGACAGGACAACCAGACTTTGCTACTGTTTATATTTCTTACATACCTGATGTCAAAATGGTAGAGAGTAAGGCTTTAAAACTTTACCTGTTCTCCTATAGAAATCACGGGGGCTTCCATGAAACGAGCATGAATATGATCTTAGATGATCTAGTGAAATTAATGGATCCAAAATACATTGAAGTTTGGGGTAAATTCACACCGCGTGGAGGGATTTCCATCGACCCTTATGTTAACTACGGTCGACCAGGTACTAAATATGAAGAAATGAGTACGCATAGAATGTTAAATCATGATATGTATCCAGAGAAAGTAGATAATAGATAAGATTAAACCTATAAAAAGCGGATGTTAGACTTCTAGGGAAAAGCATCAGCGTAAGACTACAGGCTTACGCGATGCCCCTGAAAAGCTAACATCCGGCTTTTTTATTAAAGGCTTTTACTTACCGTCTTCTTATAATATAAGAGCGACATCAGTGCAAAGATTGAATATAGAATTGTGTAGATGAGCATAACGAGGAGTGTGGGTCTCCACATCTCAACACCGAATATAAACCAACCAGATCTGACTGCAAAAATTGAGTGAAGTAATCCAATGATGAGTGGTATACCAAAGGATATAACCATCTTATTGACTAGACCTCTTAGTATCTCATTATTTGTGAATCCAAGTTTTCTCAGGACTTGGTAAGATCCTTTTTCACTTTCACATTCATCAATTTGCTTAAAGTATAAAATACAACCTGATGTGAGTAAGAAAGCAAAGCCTAAATAGCCTAAGACAAACATGAGAATACCTGATGTTTGAATCATCTCATTATAGGACATTTGCTGTGATGAGAATGCTGGATTTTCTTCCTTATCCATCATTTCTAATACATCCTCATTGTCTCCTTCAACAATGTTAAAGGCTGCAAGTTCTGTCGGCCTTTCAGCATCAATTTCAGACACTACTTCGTTTTCCATCAATTCTTTATATACTTTATCGTCCACTACTAGTGTCGGCATACCAAAGGTTAACCGTGTTGGGAGTACTGCTTCAGAATATACTTTTGAAACTTGTACTGTTTTTTCAAATCCTTCAGTTGTAGTAAAGGTCATAGGAGTGCCCGCTTCTAGATCTGTAAAAAAGTCTAAGATTGCCATTGTCCCTGTTGCATAGACTTCATTTTCACTTACATCATAACCTTCAAAGTCTGCATCACTTACGATAGGATATTGTATACCGTCTATATCTTGACTGGCTAAATTTGTTTCCATTTGATTATCCATTTGTACATTAAATAATAGGAATTCTTTTTCGTAACGACTAATGCTATATCCCTCATCATTTAACATATCTTCATAGAAATCAATATCTTCACTTGTTTCAACCGTATAGTCGTATGGTTCAGTACTTTCTAGCATTTTCTCGGTCGAGTAAAAGTTAATATACGATAGTGACATTGCTGTAATGCTTATTGCTGTAATGACTGTGATTATTGTGAGTAAGAAAGCATTTGAACGCATCTTAAACATAATAGATGTCGTAGACAGTACATCTTTTACATTAACATGGCCAGCTTTTCTTTTTCTAAAGAAGTTTAAAATTAGAGCGACACCACATTTAAATATAAGATAAGTCCCTACAATCGTTAAGAACAAAATACCTAACATTAAAATGGGGAGTAGTACTGGCATCTCCATGGCCATATCAAACATCTGGGATGATAGGAAATATCCCACTGCTACCATAACGATTCCGAGAATTCCAAACAAGGCAGTCGGTACACCAATTGGTCGTTGACTCGACTCTGATACCTTATTTAATTTCAATAGATCAATAAGTTGATGTCGACCTAAGAAGATTCTATTTTGTATTAATAAGCAAATGAAGATAAATACAAAAACGCCAGCTGTGGTGAGGGCTGCTACCATAGAGAAACTCATCTCAACCATTAAGTCAACACCAATGATTTTCATTAGAATCATCAACAATAGTCGAGAGATAAAAAATCCTAAAATGATACCGAGAACTAAACTTCCAAAATATATGATAAAGTTTTCAACCAGTAAAATTCTAAATACCTTGGACTTATTCATCCCGATTAACTGATAAAGTGCAAGTTCCCTATGTCTTCTCTTAATGAATATCAAATTCGCAAACATGACAAAGAATATTATGATAATCACAATGACAACGGATCCGACAGAGAACAAGGCGTTCATTGCAGTACTTTGTGAAATTTCTTCGCCAGCCTTTTCGTCAAACGTCAGTGTTAGCAATGAAAAAAACAAGGCAACACTAAAGACAAGTGCGAAGATATACAGCGCGTAGTTTTTAAGGTTTCTATAAAAGTTTTTGATGATTAAACTATTTAGATTCATCAAGCACACCACCTAAGACGCGTTGGGTATCTAAAATTTCACTGTAGTAATCATCCTGACTCATGTCACCACGTGAAAGTGATGTATATACCAGACCATCTTTTAGAAATACCACTCGATGTGAGAAACTCGCAGCAGTTGCGTCATGTGTGACCATGAGTACACTTGTGTTAAGATTTTCATTTAGTTGCTGTAGCTTTTTCAACAGATCACTTGCTGATTTAGAGTCTAGCGCACCGGTTGGCTCATCAGCAAAAATAATTTTCGGTTGGTGGATAAATGCACGTGCAGCACTCGTTCTTTGAGCCTGTCCTCCAGAGATTTGGCTAGGGTACTTGTTCTTTAGATCACTAATTCCGAGTTGGCTAGCAATTGTCTCGAATTGATTTTCCGCTTCTGATTTAGACATCGAACGTATAGATAGAGGTAACATAATATTTTCTTTTACCGTTAGAGTATCTAAGAGATTATATTCTTGAAAAATAAATCCTAGATCCGTCTTTCTGAAGTCTGCTAATTTCTTATCTTTTAAAGTCGTAAAGTCAAAATCATCGATGTAAATGTGACCACTTGTCACTTTGTCAATTGAACTGAGCACATTAAGTAAGGTCGTCTTACCAGAACCTGAGGCGCCCATGATGGTAACAAACTCCCCCTTTTTTAGATTCAAATCAATACCTTTTAAAACTTCTGTGCGATTAAACTTATTGCCGTAACTTTTTTTAATGTTCGTTGCTTTTAATAACATATTAATTGCCTCCTGTTTTAATTGTTAATACCAGTTTAATCTCTAGAAATACATTTATCGTTTGAATCTCCTAACAAAAAGCACTATGAAGTGACAAAAATGTCACTTCATAGTGATATCAGAGAATTTATTTGCCTTATTAAAGATTAAGGTCATTGTTGTATATTCTCCATATGTGGATTGTGCGGTTAGGTCAATATTTAACACCTTACACACTTCCTGACTTAAATAGAGCCCCATACCTGTAGATTGATCATCATCGTGATCTGAAGTTGATGTAAATCCTGAGTCAAAAATTCTGTCTATATCTTTTCTTTCGATTCCTCGTCCGAAATCAGTGATTGTAAGTCGAAAATGATCCGCCACCATTTCTCCTGAAATGACTATGTCGTTATCATTCGAATACTTCACGCTATTTGTCAAAATTTGATCTAAAACGAACTGTAACCATTTTTTATCAGAATATACATGCTCATCTTTAAGTTCAACATCAAAACCTATATTTTTTTCCATACACACACTTCTCAACTTAAGTATCGAGTGTTTAATCAAATCATTAATATTAAATGATTCAATATATAAATCATTTTTAATATTGGGCAGTCGCTGAAGATATAAAATTTCGTTCAGCATATTATTCAGTCTGGTCCATTCACTTTGGAGTTTGTCATGATGATCGCCTTCTAAGTCATCAATCATTAATTTCATGGTTGTGACTGGCATTTTCATATCATGGATGAACCGTGTCAGCTCATCTAAGTTTTCCTTTGTCCTCCCCGCTTCTTCCTCAAGTTCTGCTTGATGATGAAGCCTTAACTCATCTAACTTGTCATAAATCTTCTTTTGAGTATTTACTGTGGGTTGGTCTACAGTTTCCACATCATTTAGGTTACCTAAGGCATCAAACTCATTTTGAAACTTCCACTTTCTCACAATATCCCAAGCTAAATATATTATAAAGATTAAAAGATTAAATAAAATCAAGTAGATGACAGAAACGTTTGGAATACCGTTATCAAGCATTCCTATAAGGACTATAAAACTATTCATTATTATAAACAAAACAGCGATATTTATATTTTCTTTAAAGTACATTATTTTACCCCTTTAAGACGTAACCACTACCTGTCTTTGTTTCAATCGCATTGTCTAACCCTATTTCCTCAAGTTTTTTTCTCAGGCGATTTACGTTCACAGTCAATGTATTATCACTAATAAATCTAGAGTCATCCCATAGGGATTCAATAATTTCATTCCTTGAGACAACCTCATCTATGTTTTGAGCCAAAATTGATAAGATATAAGATTCATTTTTTGTTAGTTCAACTTCATTTTCTTCCATAATAATTTTCAACTTTTTAAAATCAAATACAGCATTCCTATATTTATAGACACTGACGTCAGTTGCCTTATACTCATAAGTTCGTCTTAATAACGCTAGAACCTTTGCATTTAATACTTCAAAGTTAAAAGGCTTTTGGACATAGTCATCCGCACCCATTTGCATGCTCATCACCATATCAGCAGGATGATCCCTCGAGGATAGAAAAATGATAGGGACACTAGAAATATTTCTAATCATTCTGCACCAATAGAATCCGTCATATTTTGGAAGTGTAATGTCGATGATGACTAAGTTAGGTTTGACCTCTATAAAATCGTTCATTACGTCGCTAAAATCCTTTATTCCAAATGCGTCTATATCCCATTCATTGAACCTTTTAACAAGCTCATCTAAAAGTACCATATCATCTTCTATAATGAGTAACTTCATTGATTAGACCCCTTTTTCTTAATCGGCATTATATTTAAGTATGTCAGTGTTCTCCATATCCACTCTAGTGGACCGTATGAAAAATTAGACATCCACATCTTAGATAAAATAATTTGCACAGCGAAAACAACGAGTACGATCGGCACAAAATATATTGCATCCACACGATTAAATAAACCACCAACATAAAAGATAAGTAACATTATTACCGTTTGACCAATATAATTTGTCAAAGCCATTTGACCGACTGGTTGTAGAACTTTCACAAGCCCTTTAAAGTGCTTCATTAAAATTAGCATCAATGCAACATAGCCGAGTGACATCAATGGGCCACCTAAAGAACTTGAGAGTTGCCCAAGTGTTGAATAAATATCATTATCACCCGCATAGGTTGTAAAATATCCTGTTACAATTTTAATTGGCAGACCGATACCTAAACCGTACCAAGCAAGTTTTTTAATCATGCTCATGTGTGCAGATAAGTTTTCAAACACTCTCATTTGACCGAAAGATAAACCGATTAAGAACATTGCAAGTACAATTGGCACAACAAAAATCATTCCTGAAACCGAGATACCGAGTAAGGTCATATTCATACTGACAACATCACTATAAGAACCACTACGAATCGCATCTGTCATTCCAATTTCAAAGGCAAAGCCAGCCATCGATTGATCACCCATTAAGAATAAGGCTAGAGCCCCTAGTAAAATTAAGCCTGAGATCATTGTTAATATCAGTACTGCAATAATCACGTTCACCTTAGGACTCAATCTATAGAAGAAGAAAAGAAGTGCACCGGCAATCGCATAGGTCCACAGAATATCGCCATACCATAAAAATATTCCATGTAGGAGACCAAAGATTAATAAGACAAACATTCTTCTATAAAACAAGGGTGCAAGATTTTTACCTTTTTGTTCCGCTCTAGATAAAAAGATGAAAAATCCTAATCCAAACAAGAATGAAAACATTGTAAAAAAATTCGTTGTAAAAAACGTATTGATAAATAATAAACTCAGTTCATTCCAAAAACCTGTGTATATATCACTGCGCTCTGGATTCAAGCTGTCCTCAATATCAGGACCTGCAAATGCCATAATATTCATCATCAATATACCTAACAAGGCAAATCCTCGAATGCCATCAATTTCATGTATTCTTTCCTTAAATGAAACAGGTTGATTTTGGTTCATTGGTCCACCTCTAAAGATTATTTATTTCTAACTTACCCTAATCTTACTAGTAAAAATAAAAAATCGCATTTCTTTATGAAAGAAAGGCGATTTTAAAACTGCATAAATTCTGGTGGTGCACCAGTTAAATATGTGTATATATAGTAAAAACATATCAAAGCCACTGGAACTACAATGACAATAAATAAGAATAATCTTAGAAATCTCACCAAGATTTTATATATAACAATGCATAATATAATAATTAACGTACCATATAATATGTTACTCCAAGTATATTCAATGGATGTATATCCAGTATAATTCACAATAAATATTGCAACCACACTGAGTATGACAATCATCACCAAACGCATTAACATGATTCTCTCTCCTTTTGGTCTTTTAATTATACAGGATAAACATCAACATTTGAAATTTAAGCTCGTTAGTTTCTTATATTAAAGGCTGCAATCATACCAATAAAGACGATGACAAAGCCTAACCAAGGACCATAAGATATGTCGAAGTTGTTGATGAAGATACCACCGATAACTGCCCCTATCCCGATACCAAGATTTAGAGCGGACATGTTCCAACTGAATACATTTGAACTTGACCCCTCAATATTATCTACTAGACCACCTTGTACAGCAGGTGAAGTTGCCCACTGGAAGAGTGCCCACAAGAATACATTTATATAGAAGAGAATTGGTGTATCATATAAGAATGGCATCATGAATAAGCTGAGTAGGAAGAATGAAAGCATGGTAATAACTGTACGTTTAGCGCCAATTTTATCGACTAAATTACCGCCAATATATGTCCCAGCCATTCCCCCAGCACCTGTAATTAACAGGGCCATTGAAACATTTTCTAAAGTGTAACCGTGTGATGTCATAAGTGGTGAAATATAACCTAAGATAATATAGTTACCAATCAACACAGCCAATGTCACAGTAATATATAATGAAACATTTCTTTTAGATGTGATTCGACTTTTTTGTTCTCCTGGTTGAATATCACTCTCAAGTGCTTTACTGTTAACAAACAGAATCACACCAATACCAACAAGAATCGCTAAGATAATAACTAATAAGAAAATAATTCTCCAACCAAACTGAGCACCGATAATCGTACCGATCGGAATCCCGAATACGTTTGCGGCACTAAAGCCCATATAGACTGTAGCAAGCATCTTACCACGAACTCTCGGTTCAGATAAAACAACAGTCATATCTAATATTTTTACAATAAACACTGCAGCAGCCATTGCGGTAATGACACGACCGACAGAAAGCATAAAGAATGTGTCAGCTAAACCGAAAACGACATTACCTATTATAAATACAACTAAGGATAGAAGAACGACAGGCTTAGAGTTTAAATTTTCAGTTAAACGAATTAATATCGGTCCAAAAACTGCGAAGCTGATCGCATAGACCGTAATTAACTGTCCAGTCAGAGCATGACTGATACCAAGATCGTTACTCATCAACTCTAAAATACCGGATACAATGAGTTCCATCATGCCGAGTAAAAAGATACCGACGGTAAAAGTGACGATTAATTTTTTGTTCATTTATAAACGCTCCATATGTAAATTATTTTAAAGTGCAACTCTGCTATTATACAATAAAGTATGACCCATTTAAATGATAGAAATATTATATTCATAGGAGTGAATCATGAAAAGATATATATTACTGTTTTCTCTAATCCTTTTAGTTTTAAGTGCATGTTCTAGTGAATCAACAGAAAACTATAGCCAGATGACCTCAGCTTTTGAAAGAAACGATTCAGAATTAAATAAAAAAATTAGTGAAACTGTTACGAATATACAGGAAGAGTCTAACCGGGACAAGGCCTTAGCAGATATCAATGAAGGTATTATTCCTAGAATCGATGATTTTAAACAAACAATAGATAATTATACCTTGTCTGAGGATCATCACTTAGAAGTTCAGGAGGCGATTCAAACCTATCTAGATAATTTACGAACATTGATGGAATTGTATTCAGAAATTAATTCTGAGTTCTTTATTGTCAATCCTATTGAGGATGAGTCGCTAAGTGAAGACATCAATCAACAGCTTGAAGAGATTCAAAACCTAGAAGAAGAAGTCCAAAAAAATAGAGCTGATATCGATCAGCTCATCAGTGAAAATAATGAATAAGTAATGACCTAGGTCGCTATATAGCGACCTAGTTTTTTATGAACAAAAGTTATTAATGAAGTTCCTTGATGCAATATCTTCAGCAAAATCTTTACCGTATCGTTCCTCAATAGCTGACATAAGGTTCGGATAGTCACCTGAGTCTTCGAGATCAGCGACGAAATTCGGAATACCATCGAAGTCTGAACCGAGACCAATGTGTTTTTCAGCGCCGAGTTCACGGATTTTATCGATATGTGTTAAGAGGTCATCAATGACAAGGTCCTCTTCTCCGACAAATGCTGGGCAAAAGACAATATTGACCATACCACCCTTTTGAACGAGTTTAATGATTTGCTCATCGTAGAGATTTCTAGGATGATCCATTATTGTGCGTGAATTAGAATGACTGGCGAATACATGCTTACCTTTTTCAATCACATCTTCAAAGCCGTGAACGTTTAAGTGACTCACATCAATTAAAACGTCATGTTTATTGCATTCCTCTACGACTTGGTGACCAAGTTTACTTAAGCCAGTGCCGCGAGTCTCCCCCACACCATCAGCAACTAAGTTAGCATTATTCCATACTAAACCAACTGATAGGACGCCTAAGCGAAATAAGTTTCTTAATTTCATTAAGTCATTGCCAATCGCATCCACACCTTCTAGGGTTAGTACCGCCCCGTATTCATCTTCTTTTAAATTATTGATATCGGATAATTTCTTTATGTGCACCATCTTATCCATTGTGAGTACTTCATTATAAAAAGCATCAACTTGTTCTAGTGCATGCTGCCATTTTTCATTATCAGGAATTGTTGGTGATATAAAGATTGCATAGAACTGAACTTTTACATTCCCTTCAATCCTACGTTTCATATTAGTATCAATTTCTTTAGAGTCTAAATAATTTAAATTTCTTTTCCTACCATAGTAGCCATGAGTGCTACGCTGGTCACTTTGTAATTTCAATAAAGCATCGCAATGTGTATCAATAATATTCATTTTAACACTCCCCTTTTAATCTTATATCTATTATAATATAATACATACAAATGAAAACGTTTACTTATTTACTTTTATACATGATGATGTATAATTATTTAATACATTCAATGAACTTTCTAAATCTATAAATAAAGAGGTTATCATATGACAAGATCTACTACATTCCTTAAATTTTTATTACCGTCCTTATTTGGAATCTTTATGTTTCTTGTTCCCCTTAATATTGATGGTGAAACAACAGTTCCTGTTGCATTTTTAGCTAACTGGATAATTGAACTAATTTCAGTTGAAACGATTACATTACTTGTTGTCATTACGATTGTCTTTGCGGCCATAATGAGCATCTTGTTTACCTGGATATTAAAAATTGATACTGGATTCTGGTCTAGCATTTTTAATACCAGTCATTTTTGGGTCACTTTAAGAGCAATCGGTGCAATATTTGCAGTTCTTGCTTATTATGGTGTCGGTCCCGAGATGATTACTTCTTCTGGTACAGGTGGCATGATTTTAAATGATTTACAGCCAACCTTATTCACGGTATTCATTATTGCCGGGTTCTTCTTACCGTTATTATTAAACTATGGATTGTTAGAGTTTGTTGGCACGCTGTTTGCGAAATTCATGCGTCCTGTGTTCACCCTACCTGGACGTTCAACAGTTGATAACTTAGCATCATGGGTTGGAGATGGTACTGTCGGTGTCATCCTAACGAGTAAACAATATGAGGATGGATATTACTCAAAACGCGAAGCTAGTGTTATTGCATCGACGTTTTCCGTCGTATCGATTACTTTTACAATTGTTATTTTAGACTTAATTGGACTGATGCATTTGTTTGGTCCATTCTATTTAACAATATTTATTGCTGGTGTAATTGCAGCCTTGATTATGCCGAGAATTCCACCATTATCTAAGATTGAAGATAGCTATTATAATGATGGTTCTGAACTGGAAGAAACAATTCCACAAGGTCATAATCCATTTTCTTGGGGATATAAACAAGCTTTGACAAAGGCAGAAAAGTCACCAGGTTTTGTTTCACTAGTCAAAGAAGGTATTAAGACCGTGTTTGATACTTGGTTTGGTGTCTTACCAGTCGTTATGGCTATCGGAACACTAGGTACAATTTTAGCTGAATATACACCAATATTCACATGGCTCGGCCTACCTTTTGTACCATTACTAGAATTGATTGGCATTCCAGAAGCACAGGCGATGTCAGAAACATTATTCATCGGTTTTACTGATATGTTCCTACCAGCGATTTTAATTGAAGGCGTACAATCAGACATGACCCGCTTCATTGTTGGTGCCATGAGTATTACACAGTTAATCTACTTATCAGAAGTCGGTGGTGTAATACTAGGCTCTAAGATTCCACTTGGACTCGGTAAACTCTTCACAATCTTCTTGATAAGAACAGTGATTACCTTACCAATTATTATTATTGCTGCGTTCATTATCTTCTAATACTGTAAACGACATGAGAATCTACGGATTCTCATGTCGTTTTTTTGTGCTTGTATTTAAATTGTGATTATATTTCTATAAGTGGCCTAGCAATTATATATTTATAGATAAAATATCTCAAAAAGTCTATAAGTCTCTTCAGAATCACACACTTATAGACAAATCAGTCCTAAAAATCTATAAGTCACCTTAAAAACAACCACTTATAGACAAAACGCACTTGACTCCTCAAGGGGTCAAGTGCGTTTTATATTTAGCTTAGAAATTACCTTTTATTTGTAATATACAATCGTGTATTTCTTCTTACCACGTCTGAACACTGTGAAATCATTGTCTACCTTATCCGCTTCTGAGATTTCATGGTCTAAGTTTTGCTGTCTTTCACCATTGATGTATATCGCACCGTTTTGAATATCTTCACGGGCTTGTCTTCTTGATGATGAGATGCCAGCATTGACAAGGACGTTTACTAAATTATTATCTTCAGCTTCAACTGTAGCAGATGGTGCATCTTTAAGCGCATCTTTAATTTGACTCGCATCTAAAGATTTAATATCTCCACTAAATAATGCTTCTGTTACTTTCTTCGCCTCTTCTAGTCCGTCTTTACCATGTATAAATTCAGTAATTTCTTCGGCTAAACGTTTTTGAGCTTTTCTTAAGTGTGGCTCAGTTGCAACTGATTCTTCTAGTGCCTCAATTTCTTCACGTTCTACAAAGGTAAATAGTTTCAAGAATTTAATAACATCTTCATCTGATTGGTTTAACCAGAACTGGTAGAATTCATAAGGCGATGTACGGTTTTTATCGAGCCAAATATTTCCTGACTCGGTCTTACCGAATTTCTTACCATCAGCTTTCGTAATCAGTGGAATAGTTAAGCCTTCTGAATTCGTCGTACCATACATACGTCTCATTAATTCAAGACCACTAGTGATATTACCCCACTGATCTGATCCACCAATCTGCATGCGTACATTGAATACTTTATTTAAGTGACCAAAGTCAATTGCTTGTAAAATTGTGTAAGTAAATTCTGTATATGAAATACCAGTTTCCAATCTCGTTTGGATTGCATCTTTCGATAACATATAGTTCAACCCAACATGTTTACCGTAATCTCTTAGGAAAGATATTAAACTGATGTTTTGTAGCCAGTCTTTATTATTTACGAGTACTGCAGCATTTTCATCACTAAAGTCAAAGATCGTCTCCATTTGCTTTTTAATACCCTTAACATTCTCATCAATTTGTTCTTCGGATAAAAGCTGACGCTCATCTGCTTTAAAAGATGGGTCTCCGATCATCCCTGTACCGCCACCAATTAAAACAACTGGACGGTGTCCATATTGCTGGAAGCGTCTCAATGTTAAGAATGGGACTAAGTGACCAATGTGTAAACTATCTGCCGTTGGATCGGCACCACAATATAAAGAAATTTTCTCACTTTCTAACATCTTGTTAATTTCATCTTCATCAGTCATCTGATATACAATACCACGGTATTTTAAATCTTCTAATAAAGTTGTCATAATAGCCTCCTATAATTTTTTAATAAATAAAAAGCACCCATACATATAGTATGGGTGCTGACACGGTACCACCAAACAATTTATCTCTAAATAGAATATACGTAATTCTAGACGTTCAAACTAACTTATGAGTGTATTCATCTAGATATCCTCACAGACTCTCACCAACCGTCTGCTCTCTGAATCAAATAAAAAGATTACTTGTCTCACCGCTTGAATTTATTCATTAAATTTACATCAGTATATTATAATCAGGAGATTAAAGTCAAGTTGGTGAGGTCTTATAGCTTGAAAATTACAGATTTTAAGCTAATATGGAATGGTTGATTATCATAGTATTTTCGGTCTTTTATCGCTAGGGAGCACTGAAAACATGTGATATAATCTTTTTAATAGGAGGTTGGCATGAAAAAGAAAAATGACTTTATTGATAATATAAAGAAGATGTTTTCGCGCAGTGACTCTGATAAGAAAACTGACAAGATTCACGGCGAGACTGCGAAGGACAAATATCAAAATACAGTCGCCCGCTTTAAAAAAGCTGGGTCTCCACTTAGAGTAACATTCTTCACAGCGTATGATACGATTTGGAATGTTGTTTTATTCTTACTATTAGCAGTTACTCTACTTGGACTATTTCTTTTCAGCATCGGTCTTGGCTATTTTGCAGCACTTGTTTCTGATGAGGAAGTGCTCGCTGAAGATGAAATCCAAACTGCCCTGACAGAAATGACTGAAAGTACGTCTGTGACTTTTGGTTCCGGTGAAGAACTCGGAACACTTCGTTCAGATCTTATACGCGAAACCGTCTCATATGACGAAATCTCTGAAAACGTAATGAATGCCCTTATCGCTACAGAAGATGAACATTTCTATGAGCACAACGGTGTTGTACCTAAGGCATTTATGAGAGCTTCTCTTCAGGAGTTATCTGGTAGTGAAGCAAGTTCAGGAGGTAGTACCATTACCCAGCAGTTGGTCAAAAACCAAATGCTAACTAACGACCCTACTTTCGATAGGAAGGCAACTGAGTTACTACTCGCATTTAGAGTCGAGAATATATTATCGAAAGAGGAAATATTACAAGCATACTTAAACGCAGTATCATTTGGTAGAAATGCGAATGGCCAAAACATTGCAGGTATCGAATCTGCAGCTCAAGGTGTCTTTGGAAAGCCTGCAGCTGAGTTAAATATTGCAGAGAGTGCCTTTTTAGCAGGTTTACCGCAAAACCCATATGCATACACACCGTTTAATCAAGATGGGTCAATGAAAGAACCTGAACTGTTAGAAGCAGGTAAGAACCGTCAGGAGTTTGTTCTTTCAAGAATGTTGACCGAAGGTGTCATTACCCAAGAAGAACATGATCAAGCTGTCGGCTATAACATCTATGAAAATATGGCTTCTAGCGTGGTTGTTCCAAACCAAAACTACCCATTCTTAACCGATGAAGTTGAACGCCGTGGTGTCGAAGTCATCAAATACATCTTGGCAGAAGAAGAAGGCGTAAGTCGTGAGGATGTTGACTCTACTCCACTCTTAGACCAAGAATACACTCAAAAAGCAAATGATGCATTGCGTAACGAAGGTTACCAAATCGAAACAACAATCGATAAGGAAATTTACGACACAATGCAAGACACTAAAAATAATAATTTCAACTATTATGGACAACGTTCAAGTTTAGATGCCTTGAATGCTGTTCAAGGTGAAGAAGAGGAAATTCTAGATCATGAAGTTGGTATGATTTTAAAAGATAACCAATCTGGTAAAATATTAGGTTTTGTTGGCGGCCGTAACTATGAAAATTCAGAAGTTAACCACGCAACACAGACAACACGTCAGGCAGGCTCGACTATGAAACCACTGAGTACTTATGCACCTGCCATTGAAGAAGGCTTGATTGCACCTGATACTGTCTTACTCGATGAAGAGTTCAACAACAATGGCTATCAACCAGCAAACTATTCTGGTGACGAGTACGGTTTAGTTTCTGCCAAACACGCACTCAGCAACTCTTACAACTTAAGTACCTTGAGGTTATGGTCAGAAGTTAGAAATCATGATCCATATCAGTACTTAGATGCAATGAATATGAGTGTACCTGAACAACTCGTTGGTATTACTTCATTACCACTTGGTCCACTCGATACGTCAGTTGAAAGCAATGTCGATGCCTTTTCTACTTTTGGTAATCAAGGTGAAATGAATGAAAGTTATATGATTGAAAAGATTACTTCTCCAACAGGTGAAGTCGTCTATGAACATCAAGGCGATCCAACTCGAGTATTTAAGGAATCTACTTCATTCTTAATGGCAGATATGTTGAAAGAATCCTTTGTTTCTGGTTCGGTTTACCATATTAAAGATTACTATGAAGCAGTCAGTGACGTTTACGATTGGTCAGCAAAAACGGGTACATCAGAGCAATTTGTCGATTCCTGGATGATTGGTTTTAACCCTAAAGTTACCTTAGGAATCTGGATGGGTTATGATAGAAATATTCCTCAAGTGTATGATACTGATGCGGAAACACATCCACATATCTACAACTGGAGAAACATGGCACAAGCTTTAACAGCAGTCGCTCCAGAAACGATGGGTGCATACGAAGAATTCCAACAACCATCATCAGTTAGAACAGAAGATTTCTGTGCATTAACTATGGAATTAGAAGATGATTGTTCAAGAAGTATGGATCGACCAATTGAAGGTTTAATTGCTGAAGATACACAATTCAGTGATAAGAGTTCTCTAAATGATCCTGCAATTCAAGCAAGAATGGGTGCAGGTATTGACTCAAGTCTATCTAACGGAGATCTAAGAGGAACTGTGACGAGAACTTATGATGACACTTATAGAGTCCCGAGAGGTTCTTCAAGTAGTAGCTCAAGTGATGACGAAGATGAAGATGAAGACGAGGAAGAGGACGAAAACTAAATACTTGAATGAGGCGGGAAATTTCCCGCCTTTTTATTTGATTTCAACCAAAAAACCACTCGATGCTTAGCATAGAGTGGTTTAACTTATCTTTAGAATAATCCTGTTGAAGATCCATCTGCATTAACATCCATGTTGTTTGCAGAAGGGACTTTAGGAAGTCCTGGCATTGTCATGATATCACCAGTCAGTGCAACAACGAATCCTGCACCTGCTTTAGCGATAACCTCACGTACTGTTACAGTGAAGCCTGATGGACGTCCAAGTTTCTTAGGATCATCTGATAATGAGTACTGAGTCTTAGCCATACATACCGGGAAGTTGCCCCAGCCGTTCGCTTCGATATCAGCAATTTGTTTTTTAGCTTTGTCTGTAAGTACTACGCCGTCACCGCCGTATACTTCAGTAACAATTTTTTCAATTTTGTCAGCGATTGGTAATTCATCTTCATATAAGTGGTGGAAGTCATTTCCTGCTTCAACAGCTTCAAGTACTTGCTCTGCAAGTGCAACGCCGCCTTCTCCACCTTTTTCCCAAACTTGTGTAAGTGCAACGCGTACGCCTTGCTCTTTACACCAGTCAAGAACGAAGTTTCTTTCTTCGTCAGTATCTGTTACGAAGTCATTTAAAGCAATAACTGGTTCTACACCAAATTTACGAGCGTTCTCGATGTGCTTACCTAAGTTAGCAACACCTTCTTTAAGTGCATCAACGTTTGCTTCACCTAAGTCAGCTTTTGCAACGCCACCGTTCATCTTAAGCGCACGGATTGTAGCAACTAAAACGATCGCATCAGGTTTGAATCCACCCATACGCGCTTTAATATCCATGAATTTCTCTCCGCCTAAGTCAGAACCAAATCCACACTCTGTAACAACGATGTCTGCAAGTTGTCTCGCAGTGTTTGTTGCAATGATCGAGTTACAACCATGTGCAATGTTAGCGAATGGTCCACCGTGGATTAGAGCAGGTGTACCTTCCATAGTCTGTACTAGGTTAGGTTTAATTGCTTCTTTAAGAAGTAATGCTAATGCACCTTCTACCTCAAGCTCCCCAACTGTTACAGGTTTTTTGTCATATGTGTAACCAAATACAATTTTAGATAATTTTTCTTTAAGATCCATGATGTCATTTGATAAACAAAGAATAGCCATAATTTCACTAGCTACTGTAATATCAAAACCATCTTGACGAGGAACACCTTTAGTCGGTCCACCTAGACCAACAACAACTTCACGTAGAGCACGGTCATTCATGTCGATAACACGTTTCCAGCTCACACGGCGTGGATCAATGTTTAACTTGTTACCGTGGTGAATGTGGTTGTCAATAAAAGCACTTAACGCGTTATTCGCTGTAGTAATCGCGTGTAAGTCACCGTTAAAGTGAAGGTTAATTTCTTCCATAGGTAGAACTTGTGCTTGTCCACCACCAGTTGCGCCACCTTTAACACCCATTACAGGTCCTAATGAAGGTTCGCGTAAAGCAACCATTACATTCTTACCAATTTTGTTGAATGCATCACTTAGGCCAACAGTTACCGTTGATTTACCTTCACCAGCTGGTGTAGGGTTCATCGCAGATACTAATACAATCTTAGAATCTTCTTTGTCACCTTCTAAATTGTTGATGTCAACCTTAGCCTTATATTTACCATACATTTCTAACGCATCTTCAGGAATACCTGCTTTTTTAGCAATATCCTGGATCGGTTGTAATGTTGCTTTGGAAGCAATTTCCTGGTCAGTCAAATGTGCCATCTTCTCAGCTCCTAAATAAATATTGTACGTTGTAAATCGATTTCACAACTCCACTATCATTATTACATAAAAAAAGAAAATCGACCATATAAAGCGGTCGACTTTCCGTTATTTGTGAATTTTTTCAATAAATTTTTGATTTAGTTATCGTCCATGGATGATAAATCGCCCGCCGGCAAGTCTAATTCCCAAGCTTTTAGTACACGTCTCATAATCTTACCACTGCGTGTTTTAGGAAGACTATCTTTAAATTCAATTTCTCTTGGTGCAGCGTGTGCAGCTAAACCATTTTTCACGAACACTCTAATTTCTTCTTTCAATTCATCGGTAGGTTCATAACCATCTCTTAAAGCAATGAATGCCTTAACAATTTCACCTCGAATTGGATCAGGCTTACCAATCACACCCGCTTCTTGAACTGCCTCATGTTCAACAAGTTTAGATTCGATTTCAAATGGTCCAACTCTTTCACCAGCTGTCATGATGACATCGTCCACTCGCCCTTGGAACCAGAAATAGCCTTCTTCATCCATGTAAGCTGAGTCACCGGAAATATACCAGTCACCGATGAAATAAGAATCATATTTAGGTTTATTCTTCCAAATCTCTCTCATCATGGCTGGCCAACCTGCTTTAAGTGCAAGGTTCCCCATACGGTTAGGCGGTAACTCTTGTCCTTGGTCATCAACTATTGTTGCTTCTATACCTGGTAGTGGTTTACCCATTGAACCTGCTTTAATGTCAATAGATGGGAAGTTAACAATCATATGTGCACCCGTTTCTGTCATCCACCATGTATCATGGATTCTTAGACCGTACACGTCCATTCCCCATTTTACTACTTCTGGATTTAGAGGTTCACCAACTGATAAGATATGTCTTAGTGATGATAAGTCATATTTTTCAACAATATCATCACTTGCACCCATCAGCATTCTAAAGGCCGTTGGTGCACTATACCAAACCGTTACTTTTAGCTTTTCTAAAGCATCATACCATGATTCAGGTGAAAATCTTCCACCTACGATGACATTTGTTGCACGGTTCAACCAAGGTGCAAAAATGCCGTAAGATGTACCTGTTACCCAGCCTGGGTCAGCTGTACACCAATACACATCATCTTCTTTTAAATCTAAAACATATTTACCTGAAATATACTGCTGAATCATAGCTTCTTGAACGTGCAATACACCTTTTGGTTGACCAGTCGAACCACTAGTGTAATGGAGAATTAAGCCATCTTCTCGGTCTAACCATTCTATTTCAAAATCAACTGATGCGTCTTTCACTAGGCTTCGATAGTCAATACATTGATCATCGACATTATCACCTACGACAACAACGTTTTTTAGTTCCGGTAATTCATCAACTGGGATTCTCCCGACGAGTTCAGTACTCGTAATCACTGTTGACGCATCACTATTTTCTAGTCTATCTTTTACTGCTTTTTCCATGAAAGCTTCAAATAATGGTCCAACAATTGCACCGATTTTTAAAGCACCTAAAAGAGAGAAGTATAATTCAGGTGAGCGTGCCATGAAGATAAAGACACGGTCTCCTTTTTTTACCCCTATATCTTTTAATACATTAGCAGCCTGGTTTGATTTTTCTTGAATTTCTTTAAAAGTAAATGATTGAATCTCATCATCTAATTTGTAATGAAGGGCAATCTTATCCCCATATCCGTCATCGACATGACGGTCAATCAGTTCATATGCCATATTTACTTTACCGGTTTCATACCATGAAAATTGTTTACTTACTTCTTCCCAAGATAGGTTTTCTTTCGCCGCTTCGTAATTCGGCATGTTTGCTTGTTGATCTGTTGCTTTGTATGTTTCTACTTTCATCTTAACGACGCCCCTTGTTTGTGATATTAATTCCGTTTATATAGCCATTATATTGAAAGATGATTTAAAATTCTATGAAAAAGACTAAATTCCTAGAATTTTCCCACAAAAAAATAAACCGTTTTCACTTTAGTATATATTCACTCTAATATATAATATAGATGAGTAGTAACGTATATAAATTTCTTTAAGGGGTGTTTCGTTGAAGCATCAGAAAACGTACTATAAAACAGAAACTAACGCTAACGATTACACTGTAATTATAGAAGGTCCACTCACATCAGATGAACTAAAACATTTTACATTTGATGATGGCTTAGATGCCTTTAGGCAGCCTAAAGACCAATTCCAAGCACTTTTAGAAATTGCAGATTTAAATGAAGGGCGCATTATTATATGCAGAATTGATGACCATATTATTGGTTACGTCACCTTCTTACATCCCGACCCACTTGAGAGATGGTCAGATGGAAATCTCCCCTTCATAATGGAACTCGGTGCAGTGGAAGTCACTTTACCATATAGAGGCTATAGCCTAGCCAGTCACATGCTAGAGTTATCTATCAAGGATCATTTTGTCGAAAATTACATCATAATTACGACAGAATATTACTGGCACTGGGACTTAAAAAACAGTGGTCTCGATGTCTATGAATATAAAAATTTAATGATTAAATTGATGCAACGTGCAGGCTATGAAGTATTTCAAACGAATGACCCAGAAATTACTGGCCACCCAGCCAATACTTTAATGGCTAGAATTGGCCGCAATATAAATGATGAACAAATGCAACAATTCGATGAAATTCGTTTTAAAAACAGATTTTTAATCTGACGAAAGGTGCGTATTGAATGTTAGTAGAAAAGATTATGACCAGCCAAGTTAAAACTCTACATGAGAATGATACAATCCACGATGCAATGAACATGATGAGCAGCTTAGCAATTCGACACGTACCGATTGTTAACGATGCTGGCGATCTTGTAGGAATTATTTCCGATAAAGACCTCAATCTCGCGCTTCCTTCCATTGCAGGTGGTGATACTGAAATTTCTTTGGACCTAGAACTTAAAAAAATTATGAGACAACAAGTGACAACTTGTCATCCACTAGATTTTGTCGAAGAAATCGCCAAGGACTTTTACCATTATAGTATTGGGGCAATCCCAGTGATGAGCGGTAAGGAATTAGTAGGCATTGTCACTCAAAAGGATATGTTAAATACATTTTTAGAATTAACAGGTATTAGAGAGCCTGGTTCCATTATCGAAATAGATATCAAGGACCGGATGGGAATTATATATGATCTAGGTAAAATATTTAAAGATTTAAACATGAAAATCGCCAGTATCTCAATTTATCCAAATACTGAAGTCAAAGGCAACAAAATCATTGTCTTAAGAATTGAGGCCATGAACCCGCTCATCGCAATAGAAAAATTAGAAGCTTCAGGCTTTAATGTGATTAGTCCGGGTGGGATGCATTGATGAAACCTCTATACATTTATGATGATGAATTATTAAAATATCGCTTTAGTGACAGTCATCCTTTTAATCAGATGCGGCTAAAGTTAACCACTGACTTGTTAAGAGACAGTGGTTATTTAACTACAGAACATATTGTTAAACCAAGAACTGCTACTATTGAAGAACTCTCCTTAGTGCACTCAAGTGCATATATTCAAGCTGTTCAAGATGCAGGTCATAGTTTGTTATCAGCCGAAGAACTGATTAAGTACGGCTTAGAAACTGAGGACACACCAAGTTTCAAAGATATGCATGAAAAGTCTGCCCTACTCGTCGGAGCCACACTGACAGCAGTGGACCTTGTTATGACTGGAAAAACGAATCAAGCAGTTAATTTATCTGGTGGTCTTCATCACGGCTTTAGTGGTAAAGCAAGCGGCTTTTGTATCTATAACGATGCTGCAGTTGCCTGTGAATACATCGTCCAGAATTATAATAAGACCGTACTCTATGTAGATACAGATGCTCATCATGGCGATGGTGTACAATGGACTTTTTACGGACGTAATGATGTTGCGACCTTATCTATACATGAAACAGGACGTTACCTCTTCCCAGGGACAGGTAGCGTAACAGAAAGAGGGACTGAAGAAGGATTTGGATATACGGTCAACTTACCAATCGATGCATTCACTGAAGATGATTCTTTTCTAGAAGTATTTAAGAAATCTTTAGAAGGTGCGATTCAAAAATTCAAGCCTGATCTCATACTCAGTCAAAATGGTGTCGATGCACATTTTAGAGATCCAATGACTCACTTATCATTGACGTCAAAATCATTTGAAGAAATACCTAGGTTTGTTAAAAAAATGGCCGATCAATATACGAACGGTAAATGGATTGCTATCGGTGGTGGTGGCTATAATATATGGCAGGTCGTTCCAAGAATGTGGAGTCAGATTTGGTTGGCTATGAATGAAGAAAAAGCACCGAGAGGTCTCTTGCCTACTTGCTTTATAGAAAAATATAAAGATGAATGCAAGGTCGATTTTCCGCTCAATTGGGAGGATACACTAGAAGATTATATGGAAATTCCTCGACGAAAGGAAATAACAGAGAAAAATCAAAATACTTTAAATAGAATTTTAATGTATTTTGAACAATAAATGTAAAGCGTATGCCTAAAACCGAGGCATACGCTTTTTTATACAATTACAAAATAAAACACCTACTTAGGACGGACGAAAATGTCCATCTCTAGTAAGCGTTCATGTGTATCACTATCTAGTTGTCGTTCTATAATCGATACGGTGTGGTAATTCAACCATTGTCGTATCCACACTCTCTTCGTTCATTAATTTAGTTAATAAACGCATGCCAACAGCACCTAAATCATAAAGTGGTACTGCAATGCTCGAAATTTTCGGTCTAACCATTGTAACAAGCCTTGTATTTGAACAGCTGATGATTTGTAACCTTTGTGGCATCGCAACGCCGTGATCGTGACCACCATGTAAAATACCGATTGCAGCTTCGTCACTAATGACAATTACTGCATCTCTTTCTTTCTCCATCAGATCACCGAAAATTTCTTTACCACTATCATAATCAGCAGCATCTTCAACCATTAAATAGTCATCACCATTTAATCCAGCTTCTTTATAAGCGGCTTTCATACCTTCAACCATACGGTTTTCCTGGAAACGTGAATAGCCAGCTGTAATGAAACCGATGTTCTTGGTGTCATCTTTAATAAATTTTGTTGCCGCTTCTTTAGCAGCCTCAAAATAGTTAATGTTGACACTCGGTATGTCACTTTCGACTTCCCCACTACCACAGATTACAACAGGCACATTTGATGAAGAAATATCTTCTCTTACCTTATCGTTTAACTTACCACCAAGAAATACAATACCATCAACTTGTTTACTCACTAAGTTTAAGAAGGCATTTTCCTCTTTTCTTGGATCCTGATCTGTATTTGTAATAATAATTTGATAATTATACATTTCTGCAATATCTTCTAAGCCTCTTGCAAGTGCAGAATAATAAAGGTCTGATATATCAGGAATAATAACGCCGACCGTCGTTGTTTTTTTACTTGCTAGACCTCTCGCAACAGCATTTGGTCTGTAGTTTAACCTGTCTATAACATCTTTAACTTTTTTCCTTGTTTCTGGTTTGACATTTGGATTACCATTTAAGACTCTAGAAACTGTTGCCATGGAGACTTTTGCTTCTCTAGCCACATCGTATATCGTTACTGTCATAATATCCCTCCGAGTCTAATAGTGAAATGTAAGCGTTTTATATATATTAATATATCAAAAATGTTAGCACTCTCATAGCACAAATATACAAACATTATAACAAAAAAATTCAGTCACATGTAGTGACTGAATAAAATACTCATATTCTTTTCTTTGAAAAGCTTACTTATCGACGTATTTTGACATATCAACAACATTCGCTTTGTCTAAATTATCATCTGCAACTTCATCTCTTATTGCTCTCTTTTGAGCTTGGACATCCTCAGAATCAAGTTTCTTTACTCTAGATTTCTCATCTAGTTCTGCTTTCTTGTGAAGCACTTTCTCTTTAACATCTCCAAACTTCTCATCTAACACTTCAGTAAATGAAGGACCATCGTGTCCATCCTCATTTTTAACTGAATCCTGTAATCGTTTAATGTCATCGCGTAATGCATCTCCCGATTTCGGTGCGATAAACAATCCGCCGACTACACCCGCTAGAAGACCAAGTGCAAGTCCGAAAGTGAAGTCTCTGCCAGTAGATCGTTCGACAGTAGCATCATATGTGTCGATGCCTTGAATGTGTCTGTCTCTATTGTACGTTTCCATGATTTTACCTCCAAACAGGATTAATCATTACACTTACAAGTTTTCGTCATTTTGTACGTTAACCTTACCGTAAGCATTATTTCTTTGTTGTTGTCTTAACTGCCATTTGTCTGCAATTTCCATTGCAACATTTGACCATTGAACAACTTGTGAGATTTTCTCTTCATTTTGTGAAATGTTGTGAGTAATTGAATTTGTCACACGATCAACTGAATCATTCAAGTTAGTGACAGAGTAACCAACACCTTGAACAGCATCTACAACAGCATTAAGTTTTTCTGATTTACCTTGAATATCTTCAACAAGTCTGTTTGATTTGTGAAGTAAGTCAGTAGATTCACGTGTAATACCTTGAATTTGTCCATCTAAACCATCGAGTGTATCAGCTACGTGGTCTAAGTTTTTCTTAACTGAGAATAATACAACTGCAATCGCGATACATAATACTAAAAATGCAATCGCAGCTACGCCTGCGGCAATGTATAAAACTATTTGCCAATCCATTTTAACGCCTCCAATATTTCTTAACTGTTTTCTTAATTATCATAGCCTAAATTTCATAGCAATAAACATAAATTTCAATTATTTTATTGTTTAAGATAATAATTCTGTGAAGCGTTTTTCATATTTTTGAATGTCACCCGCACCCATAAAGATAATCACTCCATCTGAGTGTTGATCTAAACTTTCTAAGTTTGCTTCAGACAGAGATTCTGCACCGTCTATTAAGTCAACTAAATCTCTTGACGTTAAATTACCACTTGCTTCCCGAGCTGATCCAAAAATATCAACAATATAGGCTTTATCTGAAGCAGATAAGGCTGTTGCAAATTCTTTTAAGAATTTCTCTGTTCGTGAGAAAGTATGCGGTTGAAAGACTGAAATAATCTCTCTATTTGGGTATTTTTTACGTGCGGTTTCTAGAGTTGCTTCAATTTCTTTCGGGTGATGTGCATAATCATCGACGATCACCATGTTGTGAAGTTTAGTTTCTGAAAATCGACGTTTGACGCCACCATAGCTTAAGAATGAAGCTTTTATCGCTTCAATATCTAATTTTTCTAAGTAAGCAATTCCGATGACAGCAAGTGAGTTTAAAATTAAATGGTCACCAAACATTGGTGTTTTAAAAGTTTCAAAGTAGGCGCCATCAATTTTTACATCAAAGGTTGTACCATTCTCACTAACGACAACATTCTCTGCAACAATATCATCATCGCTATCAATACCGTAAGTCACGACTTTTTTCCCTAAATCTTTTATTTCTTGTATGTGAGCGTCACCACCGTAAGCAACAATTGCTTTTTTCACCTGTGATGCCATCTCTTTAAAAGCATCAACGACATCTGAAATATCTTTGAAGTAATCGGGATGATCAAAGTCTATATTAGTAATGATGGCATAGTCCGGATAATAGCTCAGAAAATGGCGTTTATATTCACACGACTCAAATGTAAAGTATTCACTTTTTGGTAGTCCAAAACCAGTACCGTCACCGATTAGATAAGTTGTATCTACCGAGCCATTCATCACATGACTCAAGAGGCCTGTTGTAGAAGTCTTACCATGTGCACCAGTGACCGCAACTGATATATAATTGCTCATAAACTCAGCAAGGAATACATGATAACGCACCACTTCATAACCTAAGTCTCTCGCTTTTTTAATTTCAGGATGATCATCTTTAAAAGCATTACCTGCTATATATGTCATCCCTTCAACAATATTATCTTCAGAGAATGGAAGTATTTTTATACCCTTTTTACGGAGTGGTCCTTCAGTAAACACTTCATTTGTAATATCAGAGCCTTGAACGGTATGTCCAATGTCATGTAATACCTGAGCTAAGGCACTCATACCCGCACCTTTTATTCCGATAAAATGATATTTCTTCACGATTACACCAATCTTTCATCGATTATTATGTTTTATGTGATCAAACACACTTTGCCTTACACTGTTATCAATTGTTCCAATCGACACACGGTTTGGCTTATTAGAAGTCGGAATGACAACTAACGTATCGTTACCTTCTGTCAACTCATGTGCAGTATTTACCGCACCATTATCTTTGTCGAAGAAGGAAATTTTTGTTTGCATTAATTGTAAAAGTTCATATCTAATGCCATTATCTTTATTTTTAAAGTTTGCCAAAACATGTATTCCTAAGGGCTTGCCTTGACGTAAAATTTGCACGAGTGCCCTTGGGACATCAGCGTTTTCATTATTAATTAATGTTTCCAAGTCATCAATAATAACGACCATCGTTGACTTTTGGCTTTCATATTTAACACGATTATTATAACTTTGAATATTTCTTACATGTGCACGTCTAAACTGAACGTTACGTTCATTAAGTTCAGTTAAAATTTCCAACAAAGCGTCGGGATGTGATGGACTAATTTTAGAACCAAAAGCATGAGGTACATCTAGATAATCATCATAGTCATCTGATTCTGCAACAACAGATGTATTTAGGTCATGAGGGTTATGATTCATTAATAATGACAACATAATATTATCGATTGGATGCACATCGTAATTCGGCTGATTACCATATATTAAAATATGACCGGCCTTAGATAGCTCGTATGAGAAGATTTTATCATCCACTGTTTTTCCTACAGCAAATTTTAAATCATTCTTCCTAAGTTTTAAGCTACTAGATTCAAATAATGTTCTAAAATGAATAGGGCTCACATCTTGTAAAGGTACTTCTAGGCCGATGTTCGATGCTCCGATTAAAGAAGACATAATGCGTAAATGTTCTAAACCGAGCGCTTCTTTTAGTGCCTGATTTAAACGCGGAATATTAGACACTCTGAATGAACGATTAAGTTTTACTTCATAGCGTCCTATAATACCATTAGATGTGTAATCAATCACTCTACCCTCCACATCTAGTGTATCAAAAGCTTGATTGATTCGTTCACTTAATGACTTATCCATTTCTTTATAGTGACTATTTTGTGCCTGACCTAATATACTCACACCAGGTTGGCTCACGTTTGGTCCAACCCGTTTAGCCGACACCGCTTGTTGCTTTTGTTTTAAGCTATTTTGTTTAGAACCTAATACACTCAGAGCATCGTTGTCTTTTTTCGTTACGGTTGCCCCTGTTCTTTTCACTTCACCATTCGCTTTTTGTGCCTTACGCTTCTTCTCTTCAAGCGCTAAATCTAAACGTCGTTGTTGCTCTTTACGCTTAAGTACATTCTTACGCTTTTCTTTTTTCTGCCTTTCTTTAACAATGTTGTCAACAATGACAGAATTATAGTTCTTAAATTTTTCTAAATATCTTTCGCGCTCATCTACAGGTTCTGTTTTTTTGTTTAGGCCGTGGATCGCAGATGGCACTTCTCTCGCTTTTAAGATTGTATAACGTGTGGGTCTTTTAACAGATGGTTTTGTATCTAGATGCCTTGACTCTCTTTTAGGTCGCTTAACATAGTCAGGTGTCGAATTAGACGGAGTCTCGACACTACGATCATCATTTACTAGATTTGAACCATCTAAATCCATAGGAAATTTAAAAGTTTCCTTCTTTTCTTCTTTATTAGAGCGTTCTCTGTTAAACTCACGCCTTCTTCTAGTCATTTCATCACACCTTTACTAGACTGAAAAAATTTGTCCGACATTATAACTATCATCGAGGATGTAGATACCTTTTACTCCGTCATCTTCTAAGTTCAATTCCTTTTTAGAACAAATCATACCGTTTGAATTTACACCACGTAAGACGGACGGCTTAATATAAAGACCATTTGGCATAATGGCACCATTACATGCCACGACAACTTTTTGTTCTACATCAACATTCGGTGCGCCACAAACGATCTGTAATAGTTCAGTGCCTACATCAACTTTTGTTACATTTAGTTTATCAGCATCTGGGTGTGGTGTCTTCTCTATTACTTTACCTACTATAAATTTAGGCTTTAGATCAAATTCGAGAGACTCAATATCATTTTTTGATAAAAGTTCGTTGATTAAAGGCACCATTTTTTCATAGTCTCTGTATGATGCATCTAAATCGTCAAAATGACTCGAAGCATTGAAGATATTTAATCCAATAACTTCATTGCCATCTTTGATTAATGTAATATCACCTTTTGTATCATAAGAAACTGTATCTGCTTTTTTCATCGTGACAAGTAAAACATCACCGATATGGTCTTTATTGTATGTGATTCTCAAAAGTATTCCCTCTATTCTTTGTCATTTTTCTTTTTATTATAGTTCTTTTGTTTCCCTAAAATAAACACTGGTTGAAGCTTATCTCCGTCATAGGAGAACGACAGCGACGTAATTGGTGTTAGACCTTCTGCAAAATACTGCATCATCATTTGGGCCATTATGTCATAGCCAACATTATTTTTACAATCTGCAATAATCAACACATCTTGGTGTGGCAGTCCGACTAACATTTCACCTTCTGTTTGACCCAACATATCATTTAAAAAATCAACATTTAATATTCTAGAAGCGTCATAACCGTCATTGTGATTGACGAAGTAAAAGTCATTTTCTTGAATCGTTTCCTTCTTCAAGTCGATTTTTAAATTTTTTAAGTTGTTATTTGCAAGCACCTTCATGTCTTCTTTTGACATACTCATATCTTCTAGAAGATTTTCATCAATGAGTCGATAGCTCTTATCGAAATCAATCGCATAATAGATATTGGTTTCATTCGTATGTTCTTCAACAATAAAGTGTTTACCATCCTTGGTTTCTTTTGGGAAACTAGTCGCACGAATGACCGGGTAAACCATCGCTTCTTTTGGATCGATCGTTTCTTCACCCATTCTTCTGAGTGATTCATCAATATAATAAACGATTTCATCAATGAGGGAATCATCATTTTTCGCCTTTGTTAAAGCTTTAGACAAGGCTACTGTGATACCCTTATTGTTATCAGTTCTCTCAACTCTGAGTGTTTCTTCTTCCCTATCAAACTTTTCATTAAACTCAAGATTTTTTTCATTCAATTTTTCAATAATTAAGTTTTTAAATTTATATATATTCATGGTGACCTCCTACATTTATTTTCCTAAACGTATCACTTGATCTCCCGCTTTTATAAAGCCGAAGTGACTAAACAGCTTATAGAATATCAAAGTAATAATCAGAGGTAAAATAATATGAAATACTGATATCAAAACGATTGTTGATACTGACAAGCCCATCGTTTCAATCGCCATTATTTGACCAACAAAACCGCTCGTTCCCATTCCTGCCCCAGCAGCATTGTTAGCCATGGGGAAAAACACAGTCATAATCGGTGCAATGATCGCACTCGATAATACTGGTGGTATGATGATAAATGGATTTCTTAAAATATTTGGCACTTGTAACATCGATGTACCTAGACCTATAGAGATCACACCAGAAATACCATTATCTTTATAGCTCATCGCAGCTAATCCGACCATGTGACAACAGCATCCAATCACTGCAGCTGCTGCTGCTAAACCGTTTAAATCTAACATCAAGGCCAAGGCAGCGCTAGATAAAGGTGCAGTGAGTGTCACTCCGAAAACGACACTGACCAAGACACCCATAACAAAAGGCTGCTGGTCTGTTGAAAACACGATAATGTCACCAAGGCCTGTCATCACGCCACCTACAGCCTCACCAATAAATGAGGCACTAAAGAGTCCGATTGTTAAGGTTAATAAGGGGGTGATGATGATATCAAGCTTTGTCTTACTCTGATATAACCTTGCGAGCTCGATAACAATCAGCGCCACGATATAAGATGCTGCTGCACCACCTAGGTCATAAGCATATTGACTGACTGCAAGTGTTGAAAATATAACAAGTGGCGGCGATTTTAAACCATAAGCTATTGCTGCACCAATGGCGGCACCTGTAACACTCTGAGCCGCGTCTCCTATGGCTGAAAATCCACTTAAAAAAGGGATATATTGAGCGATAGTATTAATGATCAAACCGATGATTAAGGAGCCAAACAAGCCTAGCGCCATAAAGCTCATCGCTTCGATAAACCATCGATGTAAAATTTTCTTCATCGTTTATCCTCTTAGTTCTTCAATTGTTTCTCTATTTGATTTTTTAATTAGTTCAGTTAACAATTTATTTGCATGAAGATAATCTTCGTAGTTAATAATCGAGTTTGCAGTATGAATGTAGCGGGAACAAATTCCGACAACAGCACTCACGACACCATCATTAGATACATGGATGCTCCCTGCATCTGTTCCACCTGGTGAAGTGTAGTATTGGTATTTAATATCGTTTTCTTCAGCTGTATCTATTAAGAATTGTCTCATCTTAGGCGCTAAAATCATCGTTCTGTCCATCAGTCTCAATAATGTACCTTGTCCAATTTTACCCATGTCGTCTTTCTTACCTAACATGTCGTTTGCTGGTGAACAATCAACAACATAAGCAATATCTGGCTGTACTAAATTCGCACTTGCTTTCGCACCACGAAGACCGACTTCTTCTTGAACATTTGCTCCAATGTATAAGTCACAATCTAAATCTACACCCTTCAGTGCCTCCAAAACTTCAATGGCAATTAAGCAGCCATAACGATTATCCCAAGCCTTAGCAAGTAATTTCTTCTCATTTTTAAGTACTTGGAAATCAACTTTAGGTACAATTGAGTCGCCTAAATTAATTCCCATCTCTAGAAGTTCTTCTCTAGAATCTGCACCAACATCAAGTAGCATGTCCTCAATTTTAGTTTCCTTATTATTTCCTCGTCTAAAATGAACTGGGACACTACCAATTACACCAGCAATTTCCTCATTATCTGAAGTTCGAACACTAAAACGCTGACTTAACAAAACATCTGTTGACCATCCACCGAGTGGCGTAAATTTTATGAATCCATTATCTGTTAACTCAGTTACCATGAAGCCAACCTCATCCATGTGTGCGGCTACCATGACCTTAGGTGCATTCTCTTTCTTACTTCTTTTAACTGCAAAGATACCTCCAAGACCATCTTGGATGAGTTCATCTGCATTGTCCTTTAACTCTCTTCTCATATAATCTCTAACTTGATCTTCAAACCCTGGTGCACCGTGAAGTTCCGTTAAAGTTTTCATTCTTTCTAAAGTCTTTTGTGATAGTTCCATAAAATTACCCCTTTTTCTTGTTATTTCCCTTATATTCTATGGTAAACTGAGCTTTAAGGAGGATGTACATATGAAGCGTAATTTAATTATATTTACATTATTAGCTGTGACTGTAGTTCCATTAATTGTGTGGTTGAGTCTACATCGTAGAGTCGACACTAAGAAAATTGTTGATAATCTTCATTTACAATTTGAGAATATTTCATTTATCTCATTAGACTATCAAGCAGACGGAAGAAACCGTTTCGGACTTAACACAAATACAATCAGTGGGGTTTTACATGTCGGTAACGATGACAACGCTGTGAAGTATAACTTCCTAGCTGACCCGTATACAGCTGAAATCATGGAGATTACTATTCAGTAATCTCCATGATTTTTTTATTTTATCTGTTCGAAAGTTTTTCTAATTCTTTCTAAACCATCTTCAATTCTGTATCTAGGTGATGCTGCGTTAAATCTGAAATGCTTATTTTCATGATCTAAATACAACTTACCTGGTGAAACAGCAATGCCCCCTATTTCAACAAGTGCTTTGTGAACGAGTTCAGCATCCAATCCTGATTTTTCAAAACTAATCCACCCTAAGTAAGTCGCTTTAGGAATATCAAAAGATAAATCATCAGCAAGATGTTCATCGATATAATCGCTAATATATTTAAAATTGCCCTCAATATAAGCGTTCAATTCATCCATCCATTCACCGCATTCATTATAAGCGGCTTCGATTGCTACTAAGGCAAGGCTGGAGGCTGTATTTACGTTATAGCGTCCTCCCATAGCTTTATTAATATCCTGTGTAATATTTCTATCTTTAGTAAGGAAATATGAATGAGGTAAGCTTGCCAGGTTAAACGATTTACCAAGGCCAGTTGTAATTAAGACAGGATCATTTTCATTGATTAAGGAAACCATTGATACAAAATCTTCCTTAGGTCTAACAAAGTCCATATGGATTTCATCGCTAATCAAATATACATTATTGTCCTGACAAATACGTTTAATAGTTTCTAATTCCGCCTTAGACCAAACTTTGCCTGTCGGATTATGAGGATTACAGTGAATATAAAGCGTGACTGAATCATCTTCACAAAGTTTAGTGAAGCCTTCTACGTCTAGGAAGTATTCTTTAACTTCAGCATCGTAAATTAATGGGGATTCAACAATCTTTCTATCATTTCCTTTAATTAAATTAGGGAATGAATTATATGAAGGTGTCGTTAGTATAACGCCGTCTCCTTCTTCAGTCACTTGTCTGATCACTTCACCTACGGTGTATAAAACTGAAGCTGCATAGTGGATATTATCATTATCAAGCTCGACATTAAAACGAGTCTTCCACCAATGTTTAATGGGCCCATAAAAACGCTCATTCTGCCACATTGTGTAGCCGAAGATTCCATTATCTAGACGCGCTTTAATCGCATCGCGAATCACTTCGGGTGTTTGGATATCCATATCTGCAATCCAAAAAGGTGCTAGGCCAGTCCGTCCAAATAGGGCTTCTGTGCCATCATATTGCACACTATATGTACCTTCACGCGTGGTCTGTTTATCAAAATCGAACTGTGTCATAATATTCCTCCACTCTATTCTTCTTATCCTATTATTTTAACATTCTTTATAGGATAATACACGAATATAAAAAAGCACCCTTCCTTAGAAAGATGCTTGTATCCAGTATATTTTATGTCCACGGCTTGAGAACTTCTCCTCGTACTCAGTTCTGATATTATCTTCTGGTTCATTATCATGTACATCCAGATTAAGAGCTTGGAATCTCATACCAAATGCATTCATCGAATGTAAACTAAATTCAAATAGCCCTCTATTATCAGTTTTAAACTCGACAATAGAATCGTTTTTTAATATTAATTTATAGGACGATAAAAACCCACTGTGTGTCAGCCTTCTTTTCGCATGGCGGTTTTTAGGCCAAGGGTCTGAAAAGTTCAAGTAAAGTTTGTCCACTTCATTAGGGTTAAAGTAGTCCATAATCTTATTAGCATCAAGCAGTACTAACCTTAGGTTATCTAATTCTAAGGCTTTTACCTTTTCAACAACACGAATCATAACATTCTTGTCGAGCTCAATACCGACGAAATTGATATCTGGATTTCGACTTGCCAATGTTGTAATAAAGGTCCCCATACCTGTGCCCACTTCGATATGAAGCTCACGGTCAACTGGAAAGAAGTCCTTAATCTTTTTAGCATATTCATTATTAATATCCACAAGATGAGCGTTTGACTCTAAGTAGTCAAACGCCCATGGTTTATTGCGCATTCTCAAACGTATTCACTCTTTCAATTTAAATAAGACGGTCTTTCTCCATCACTTTTGACAGGAATAAAATCCAATCGTTCATTTCTGTAAATCGTTTACGGTCTTCATACCATTGAATCATCGTAATCGCCTGAACAAACGTGTACCACTTCATACGTGCTCTTAAGTCGTTTGTTAATTCAACGCCGTAATTGTCAAGCCAAGTTTGCCATTCTGAATGATCAACATAAGGATATAAAATCATTCCTAAATCAATCGCAGGGTCAGCAATCATTGCACCTTCCCAGTCCACTAGGAATAACTCATCGGTATCGGACAATAACCAATTGTGATGATTAACATCACCGTGACATACTCGACAATCCTTAACATCGATTGTAGGCACTCTGTTCTCAAGATATTGGATCGCGTCTCTAACAACATGGTGAGCATTCACTTTCGGTGACAATGATGACTGTATTTTGTTTAGTAAAATTTCCGGAAGCATTGGTTTCATGCCCAATCGTTTTAACATGGTGAGCAACTGACGAGACGTATGAATTTTATTCATTAAAGCAGCGACTCTTGCACCACCCATGTCTCTTTTTGTCAACTCCCGGCCGTTTTTCCAATGCTGCGCTGTAACAACTTCTCCCGTCTCGATACGCTTCGTCCAAACAAGTTTAGGGACGATGCCTTCGGCGGATAAGGCAGCAAGGAAAGGACTGGCATTGCGCTTTAGGAAGAGTTTTCTACCATCTTGTTCTGCTTTGTAAGCTTCCCCAGATGGGCCTCCTAAAGGATCTAACTGCCAGCCGAGCTGATAGAAATGATCCAATTCTCACACCTCGTTTCCTCGTTCAAATAAAAAATGCGCTAGCAAGTATTTGGATAGCGCAAATTTAGTTCGTGTTTAAAATCTTATATCGTTTATGGCTTTATTTCAAGAGCAAAAGAATGAATACTTTTGCCAACTCAATGTTAGTACTGAATAAATGTGATTTTACCTAAGATTTTATTAAATAGAAAAACTAAATGTTGTTAAACGTTAACTTTTCACCGAACATTTAAATCTCTTAAATTAATAAATAGCATATGCAAGTATACCAGTTTTTATAACTAAATTAAATACTTTATTGAATAGATTAATGTTTAACTGCCAATCGATACATCGCTTCTATATAGATCGCAGTAGCTAAAATCAACTCATCTATATCCATATGCTCGTCCTTTTGATGCATTGTATCTACTGTGTTTTTAAACATTGCACCAAAGGCAACTCCGCGTTTTAAGGTACGTGCGTATGTACCGCCGCCAATGGTAAATGCTTCTCTCGTATCATTTACATGTTTTCGATAACTATCTAAAAGTGTCACAACTAGGTCATCATTCTTATCGACATAGTGTGGTGCTTGATCTTGAATATCTTCTATATTAAATCCTTTTTCATTAATTAAGTCCTTAAAAGCTTCGATTCCTTTTTCAAAATCTAAACCTTGTGGATATCTTAAGTTGATACCAAAATCGCCACCGTCAACCTCAGTATAGTTAATCATTCCAGTATTGACACTAACTTCACCTAATTCTTCGTGCTGATGTGCCATGTTAAAAGCTTGCCCCTTAAAATTATCGAAGATATAGTCATTTGCAAAACTTACAAATTGACGCCCGTTAGAATCGAGTTCTAGAGTATATAAGAATCGTAATAGCTCTATACCTGCATTAATTCCTTCTTCTGGAGTCGAACCATGCGCACTTTGTCCCTGTAACTCCAGTTTTAAAAAGCCACCATCTATTTCGTAGTCTCCGGACAACTTAGTTTTTCTTAAATAGCTTTCAAATGATTGAATCACGGCACTCATGTTAACAAGCACTTTTAATTTAGCCATAGCAGATTCTGGGACCATATTATAGCGTTCTCCAGATATAAATGCTTTAAGCTCAATATCACCATCGATGAACTCATCTTCCAGTTCAGTTTGGACTATATTGAAAGAAGTGATACCTTTTTCACCGTGAATAACTGGAAACTCTGCATCAGGAGAAAAACCAGCACTCGGCATTTCTTCAGTTTCAAAATATCTCGTTGTACATTCCCAATCCGATTCCTCATCCGTACCAATGATAACCCGAACACGTTGGTTGAATTCATAACCCTCAGCCTGAAGAATTTTTAAAGCATAATAGGCTGCCATTGTCGGTCCTTTATCATCTTGGACGCCACGCGCGTATATTTGATTGTCCCTTATCACAGGCTCAAATGGTGGCGTTGTCCAACCAGAACCAGGTGGTACAACATCTACATGCCCTAAAATACCGAATAGGTCATCACCTTGACCAAATTCTATGTGCCCCGCTAAATTACCAACCATTTTCGTTTCTTGCCCATCTCTCTTACCAAGATCAAGCATGTATTCCAAAGCTTTTTTTGGCCCATGGCCAACTGGAGCATCTACTTCACTTTCCCCTTTTACACTGTCGATTTCCAACAGTCCCATCAGGTCTTTGATTAATTCATCTTTATACTTGTTAGCTAACTGTTTAGCATCCATATTATGTAACCCCCAAAGTATCATTACTTATATTATATACTGAGTTAATACATCATTAAAAGAAAGAAGGGAAATCTCGAGCTCCCGAGATTTCCCTTTCATTCGAATTATAAAATTCTAATTCTTATTTTTCATTTTTCTTTTTGTCAGTTACGACATGAACGTTATGGTTTTCGTTATAGTCACCTTCATCTACAACTACATCAACGTTGCTTTCTTTTTCAGCTTGTTCTACTTCTTTTTCAACTTCATCGCTTGATAATCCGCCTTCATCTGCAAGTGTAGATTCTCTTTCAGCTAAATCATCAGTGTTTTCAGAATCTGGCTTAGCATCTACTGCTTCATTAGAATTATCCTTAGCTTTCTTCACTTCTTTTTTTGCTTGGTCTACTTGTTCTTTCCCTTTTGCTTTTAAGTTTTCCTTATAAGCTTCTGGGTCTTCTTTTGCTTTTTGATATTCATCTTTAGCCTTATTTTGTACATCTTGTGCTTTATTTTTAGCAACTTCTACTTGTTCGCTTGCTTTATTTTGTACATCTTGAGCTTTAGCAGTTGCTTTTTCCTGTACATTTTGAGCATAAGCTTTAGGGTCTTCTTTTACTTTACCGTATTCTTCCTTTGCTCTTTCCTGTACTTCTTGTGCTTTAACCGTTGCTTTTTCTTGGACGTTTTGAGCATAAGCTTTAGGATCTTCCTTAGCTTTGTTATATTCAGCTTTTACAGCATCTTTATTATCAGCTAATTTTTTTGCAGCATATGCAATACCAAGTACTGCCCCGACTCTAAATACAAAATTAAATAATTTTCCCATTTTGATACACCTCATATTCTTGATTATAATTCTTTTGCTTAATATGAAATATACCCTGCATTAACAAAGGTAAACTTAAATTTACAATTTTTTTATTTCATCTGTTGTTAAGTGACGCCATTGCCCTTCTCTTAATGATTCATCTAGGTCAAGTGACACAAATTTAACACGTTTTAAGGCGATAACTTCATTATCCAAGGCTTGAAACATTCTTTTAACTTGGTGAAACTTTCCTTCACTGATGGATAGGTGAAGATGGTGCGCATCGATTTGCTCAACTTGAGCTGGCTTCGTCTTAAAATCTTTCAACTGTATGCCGTTTTCCAAGTGTTCAACATCCTTGTTATCAACCTGATTTTTTAAAGTGACATGATAGGTTTTAAAGTGTTCATTTTTAGGCGATAAAAGGCGGTGGGCAAGTTTTCCGTCATTGGATATTAATAAAAGCCCTGTCGTGTCCTTGTCTAAACGACCAACCGGAAACAGCTCTTTTCTTTGAGGATGGTCTATTAAATCGATGACTGTCTTTGTTGGTCCTTCCTCCGTTGACGAGATAACACCAGTTGGCTTATTCATCATAAGATAGATATACTCTTCTAAATTTACGCGTTCATCTTGGAAAGTGATTTCATCTTCATAAGTGACTTCAGCTTTCACTTGCTTTTCAATCTGACCATTCACTTTTACCATGCCCTTACGGATCCACTTGCCAACCTCTTTACGGCTACCAATGTTTGCGTTCGCAAGATATTTATCCAGTCTCATTTATAAAAACTTCACTTTCCGACGAATTTTCATAGCGCGTTCACCTAACACTTCATCTGCAATACCTGTTTTAAAGGCAATAAGCATATAAACTAATACTCCTATAGGTACTGTGATCACTAGAGCAATCACTGCAGTAACTGTCGTCAGTGGTTGGTTCATATTCATCAGTAATAAGTAGTATACGACTTCAACAACTAATGTCATTGCTAATGCTAAAACTATAATTTTAAAGATTGGCATCACGAAGGCACTAAAACGAATCTTACCGTATTTTTTAATAATAATTAAGTTCATAATTACACCAACTCCAAGTGCAATCGCTGTACCCATAACTGCACCCACTGTGTAGAAGTACATCACCAATGGAATATTTATTACAGCTTTAACGATTAACATGATGATGACTACATAGAAAGTATGGCTCTGTTTATCGATACCTTGAACAATTGAACAAGTAACAGAAAACAGTGAAATAATGATACTGACCGGTGCATAAATCGTAAGTATCATAATACCAACCTCGTTGTAGCTATAAAAGGCAGTATAAATTGGTGCAGCAAGGATCATCATACCAAGTCCTGCTGGAATCACGAAAAATAGCAGCATTAAGATCATCGATTTTACTTGACCATGTACATTATCAAATAACTTCTGCTGATAATTTTTCGTTATAAAAGGTAAAATAGTAATTGCAAAGGCTGATGCAAAGGAAGTTGGTATCATTACCAATTTATGTGTTGTTAGGTTCAACATACCAAACCATGAATCCTGCAAGGACCCAGGCACACCTGCTAGGGACAATGCATTATTGTGTGTCATCTGATCGATAAATAATAAAACTGGAATACTGACACTCACAATAATAAACGGTAAGCCGTAACGTATAATTTCCTTATACATCTGCCCGTAAGATAGACTGATACCACTCGTATCAGTGCCGATTTGTTGTTGCATCATTGGCTTACGCTTTCTCCAAAAAACAGCAAGTGTGAGTGTTGCACCAATTGCTCCGACAAAAGCCGCGAAGACAGCAATTTGGTTAGCGGTTTTTATAGATCCATCTAAGACGTTAATAACAACAAAAGCTCCAGTTAGAAGGACAGCAATTCTTAAGATTTGTTCAACAACTGATGATGCACTTGTTGGACCAAATGATTCATGTCCCTGGAATATTCCACGCCATGTTGCCATGAATGGAACGACAATGACTGCGAAACTAACCACTCTGATAACACTTGTGATGTCTTCAGCACTCCATCTATGGTCACCACTACCACCAGCGGCACTCTGTGCTTCGGCGATATATGGTGCTAGGAAAAACAGTGCTAAAAAGGCAATGAAGCCTGAGGCCATCATCACAATCAAACTTGATTTATATAATTTCCGACTTGTTTCATAGGCACCTAGTGCATTATATTTAGCCACAAATTTAGACACAGCACCTGGTACACCTGCTGCTGCGACTGATAACATAATTGTATATGGCGTGTATGCATAACCATATAAAGCTAAATTTTCTTCTCCACCCATAATGCTGTAAAATGGGATGAGATAGAGCATACCTAATATTTGTGTTGTGAATGTTGCGGCCGTGAGTAAGAACGTGCCGCGAAACATCTTCTTCTGATCCGACATAATTAACCCTTCTTATCTATATTAAACATACAAATTATTATAATGTATTAGATTAAACTTTAAAACTAAAAGGAGCAAGAAAATGTACGATACGATAGTCATTGGTGGTGGCGTGAGTGGTATTATGGCTGCTTATGCTGCAAGTTTAAATAATAATAAAGTCCTACTGATTGAAAAAAACAAAAAACTTGGTAAAAAGCTACTGATTTCAGGAGGTGGACGTTGCAATGTAACAAACCGTCTGCCATATGAGGAAATCATTAAACATATTCCAGGTAATGGTAAATTTCTCTATGGTCCTTTTTCTGTCTTTGACAACGAATCTATCATTCGTTTCGTAGAATCTAACGGTGTGAAATTAAAGGAAGAAGACCATGGCCGTATGTTCCCAGTGTCAAATAAGGCACGGGATGTATTGAACGTCTTCTTAGAGAAGCTAGAAGAAAATAAGGTGACCGTACAGTATTCTACTGAAGTGCAAGCTGTTTTATCCGAAGATGGTCGCATCACAGGTGTCAAAACGACGGATAATCAAACCATTTATTCAAAAAATGTGATCGTAACAACTGGAGGGAAAAGTGTCCCTCAAACTGGATCTACAGGCGATGGTCATAAATTTGCTAAAACACTTGGGCATACAATTACTGAGTTATTTCCAACTGAAGTTCCAATTACTTCAAATGAAAAATTCTTTAAAGATGGCACACTTAAAGGAATCTCCTTAGATGATGTTGCCCTTTCTGTTTTAAAGAAAAATGGAAAGCCAAGAATTACCCATCAAATGGATATGATTTTCACTCACTTTGGAGTCAGTGGTCCAGCGGCCCTTCGTTGCAGTCAGTTTGTCTACCGTGAACAACAAGCTCAAAAACGTCAGGATATTACCATGCAAATCGATTTCTTCCCAGATATCTCAGAAGGTAAATTAACTGAGGATATAAACAAACTCATTAAAGATAATATCGATAAAAGCCTCAAAAATATCTTAAAGAATATGCATCAAGAACGATTGATTACCTTTATGTTGGAATACTTAGACATTGATATGAATAATAGTGGTCACCATGTTTCCAATCAAGAACGACAAAAAATTGTCGAATTCTTTAAACGTTTTAGATTTACCGTCAATGGTACACAATCTATTGAAAAAGCCTTTGTTACAGGTGGAGGTGTAAACCTAAAAGAAATTCAACCATCCACCATGTCATCCAAGCTGGTTGATGGCCTACACTTTGCTGGTGAAGTTTTAGATATCCACGGTTATACAGGGGGCTATAATATTACGAGTGCCCTCATCACCGGTTATACTGCTGGCTACCACTGTTCACACAGGGATTAATGAATAGATTGGGTTAGAAGGTCAACGGTGAAATGGTGTTAGCCTCCAAACCGACTAGGAGTTCAACGGCAAAACGATGTTGACCTTCAAACTGTTTAGAAGGTCAACGGTGAAATGGTGTTAGCCTTCAAACCGACTAGGAGTTCAACAGCAAAACGATGTTAGCCTCCAAACCGATTAGGAGTTCAACGGCAAAACGATGTTAGCCTCCAAACCGATTAGGAGTTCAACAGCAAAACGATGTTGACCTTCAAACCGACTAGGAGTTCAACGAAGAATTGCCGTTGACCATCTAACGCATCATCATCAAAATTCGTACAACATTAAAGAAAAG
>NZ_JAVIYN010000021.1:0-38584 GCF_036665975.1 Jeotgalicoccus huakuii
ATTTTTTATACAAAATTTTAATTTATACTTAATATTTTTAGTATTAATCATAAGTATTTCTAAAGCTCACATGGCAAGTTTTCATAGTGCTTACAATAACTATTTCAAATTTTCTACCAAAGATTCTGAAAAATTCAAGTCTTTAATTTCAATAATAAATATTTTAAGGTGGAGAAAGCAGATTTAGATATAGATTATTTATTATTTTTGTAAGCGATTTATATGATTTTGTAAGCGTTTTTTATATTGGCCTTACATAGATAAAAAAGGGGGATCTTTATGCTTACGATAGTTGGGTTAATAGTAATACTATCGATAGTTGTTTTATTAATTACTCAAAAGCTAAATCCTATTGTTGCCTTGGTGACAGTACCGTTTATAGGGGCACTTGTTGCAGGGTTTAGTTTAGAAGAAATTACAACGTTTTTTAACGACGGTATTGCTTCAGTTATTTCAGTTGTTATAATGTTTATTTTTGCGATATTGTTCTTTGGAATTATGCAAGACACGGGGATGTTTAATCCGTTAATCCAACGGATGGTTAAACTTTCTAGAGGAAATGTCGTATTAATTGCAATGGCAACTGCTATTATAGGTGCCATTGCTCACTTGGATGGGTCTGGTGCCTCGACATTTCTAATTACTATACCAGCTTTACTTCCGCTATATAAGCGACTTAATATGAGTCCGTATTTGCTGGTCATGTTAATTGGTATCAGTGCCAGTATTATGAATATGGTGCCTTGGGCAGGGCCTTTAGGTCGTACTGCGGCAGTAACAGGTTCTGATCCTTCAGAGTTGTGGCAACCTTTAATACCCTTACAAATTTCATTGATTGTTCTCTTAGTTTTAATGGCAGCATTTATCGGAAACTTAGAGAAGAAACGACTTGAGAAAACTGGACTGTTGATTCAGGGTATCAATACGGATGAATTTAATGTAGAAAAATCAGCTGAGAAAAAAGCCTTAGAAAGACCTAAGCTTTTATGGTTCAATATACTGTTAACGCTTTTAGTCGTTGGATTTCTGATGTCAGGACTGCTACCTGCGGGTTTTATTTTTATGATTGCTGTAAGTATCGCACTGGTAGTGAACTATACTGATATTGATACTCAGATGGACCGTATTAAGGAACATGCACCGAGTGCTTTATTAATGGCAGCGATTATCCTAGCTGCTGGATCTTTTTTAGGTATATTAGAAAACTCAGGTATGTTGAATTCACTCGCTGAAGATATTATCGTTATTCTACCAGGAGCACTCATACCATATTTACATTATATTATAGGTTTCTTCGGTGCACCGTTGGAACTAGTCCTGAATACCGATGCATACTACTTTGCACTCTTACCAGTAGTCGAGGAGATAGTCGTTGCAGAGGGTGTAGATAATATTGTCGCAGTCTATTCAATGATGATAGGTAATATAATAGGAACATTCATCAGTCCATTCTCTCCAGCCCTATGGCTAGCAGTAGGTCTTGCAGGTATTGAAATGGGTCGATATATTCGCTATGCTTTTTGGTGGGTATGGGCATTCAGTATACTTGCAATGGTTGTGGCCTTCATACTCAATATTATTTAGTAATAAACACTTGGCATAATTGTTAGTGTATGGTATATTAAGAATGTAGTTTTTAAGAAAAGTTTAAATAGTTTCTATTTCATAGTTGAAAAAACTCTTTTAAATGTTCAAAACTGCAAAAATAACACGTGCACAAGCACAAGGAGGTTTTTTCAATGAATGAAGGAACTGTAAAATGGTTTAACGCTGAAAAAGGTTTTGGTTTCATCGAACAAGAAGCTGGAGACGACGTATTCGTACACTTCTCTGCTATCCAAGCTGATGGTTACAAAACTTTAGAAGAAGGTCAAAAAGTTACTTTTGAAATCGAAGAAGGTCAACGTGGACCACAAGCTGTCAACGTTACTGGAGCTTAATTATAAATAGTACATTTTGAGAGACACCGAAAGGTGTCTCTTTTTTATGTTTGAGTCATTACTTTAGATTATTCTGAACTTTAGTATAATAAATGATACCTATTTTGTTTTAATGGAGGTACTAGGGATGGGAAAAGATATATTAGTCGGTAATGGCAGAAGAGAAGTTCCTTTTCAAGATGTATTTAAAACAATAAAAAACAATGACAGAATAATCATGTCACAGGTTGAACCATATCATACTTTAATCGACGGTATGAACATACCGAAAGATTGTTATACAGCAATAGAAGGCCGTGAAAATGAAAGTGTCGTGATCAGTGCAGGTTTTACTGTGCAAGGGGAATTACATTTAAAAAATTTAACGATTGATTTTGGTCTTACTGATGAACGATCTGGTGAGAGAATCTATGTTGATGGTGGGAAGCTTACCTTAGAAAATGTCAAGATAATTGGAAGTAAAAGAATGGCGAGTCCAGTCTTTATTAATCGTGGTGGCGAGCTAAAAATGAAGCGTTCTGTAGTGGATAACATTGTTGAAAGAAGTTACGCTTTAGAACTCCGTGAGGATTGTAATGGTGATATTTATAAGTCAGAACTAAATGGGATTGTGGTTAATAGCTCATCACTCTTAATTGATGATTGTAAAATTACTGGCGGCGTATATGTTAAGGAAAGTTCGAGATTTATAGCAAATAAATCTACTTTGAATTTCTATGATTCAGTTGATCCAAGAAATATATATATCACTGACAGTCAAGTTGATTTAAATTTATGTACGGTAATCGGAGACATCAATGATAATCCGATTAGGGGATTTAATGCCAACCTTACTTTAACAAAGTCAGATGTCACAGATGTTAGGGCTAAGGGTTTTGGTATTGAGCTAAATGATAGTAAAGCAACTTTCGATGGCAATAAGGTTCGAGGCGTATTTCTTAAAAATTCACAACTCACTGAAAAGAGTTGGATGACTGTATATGGGTTTTTTGAACTCTATGCTAAGAGTCATTTTAAGGTGGAGAATTTAGCAGTGATGATTGTACCCCCTGTATATTCCTTGCAGATTCATGAAAACTCAACGGTTGAAATTAAGAATTTGTCATCTCCCTATAACCCGATTATGAGAGTCGTTGACTCAGAGTTGACCATCGATAATATTCAGAGTGATTATTATCCAATCGCAGTCGATGTGTCTGGTAGTTACAAAGTAAACACTGAGGATAAAAAGACGAAGATTCAAGAATTAATGACAGATGTCGACAATAACAAAGTTGAAAATCAGCAAAGTAACGAGCAACCGACTGTCGAGAAGGGGAAAGCATTAGAACAGCTTAATAATTTAATCGGTCTTGGTGAAGTAAAAGATGCTGTTAAGAAATTTATAAACTTGGCTAAAATTAACAAGGCAAAAGAGGAGAAAGGATTACCCGTTCGTCAGTCGTCTCTTCATTCTGTCTACCTTGGAAACCCAGGAACAGGTAAAACAACAGTCGCAAGACTAGTCGGTCAAGTGTTATATGAAGAAGGGGCTTTATTGAACAATAAATTCGTCGAAGTATCCAGGCAAGATTTGGTATCTGGCTATCTAGGTAAAACGACAGAAATTACCTTAGAAAAATTAAAGAGTGCTCACGGCGGAGTATTTTTCCTAGATGAGGCATATACTTTAAACAGTGAAGGCGGAACGACAAACTATGGTCAGGAAGCACTCGATACTATACTTAAATATATGGAAGATAATCGAGATGACATTATGATTATTTTTGCAGGCTATACTAAAGAGATGTATGACTTCTTTAATATGAACCCAGGTTTGAAATCTAGAATTCCTCATTATTTTAACTTTGAAGATTATAGCTCTGAAGAACTGGGGGAAATTGGAGTTAAAGAGTTAGAAAACGAACATTATGAATTTGATCACCAAAAATATGCAAAAGAATTAAAGAAAGCTTACAGTCGCTCAACTGATGGTAGTAATGCGAGATTTGTTCGGAATTTTAATGAAAAACTGATACTAGAACAATCGAATAGGGTGGCTGAATCAGGAACCATTGAGTCAGATGACTTCTTAAAAATTACAGATGAAGATTGGACAAATCTGTTAGGGAATGAAAATGAAGAGGACAATAGTTTAAAAGCCTTACATGATGAGCTCAATAGCATGACCGGGTTAGATAATGTGAAAACATTTATTAATCAATTGATTAAAGAAGCCCAAGCAAATAAAATGTTTGAAGAAAGAGGAATAGATGTCGGTAAGTCTTCCTATCACATGAGCTTTACTGGTCCCCCTGGAACAGGGAAAACGACAATTGCAAGATTGATTGCGAAGTTCTTTAAAGCTCTAGATATTTTGCCTGACGATAAAGTAATTGAAGTCGATCGTAGTGACCTCGTTGGATCATATATTGGTCATACGGAGAAAAACACAAGTAACGCAATTGATAGGGCAATGGGAGGAGTACTGTTTATTGATGAAGCCTATCAATTGTCCATTGAAAATAGTGATAATGACTTTGGTAAACAAGCAATAGAAACACTCATCACGGCTATGGAAAATAATCGAGAGAAATTTATTGTTATCTTTGCAGGTTACACCGCTGATATGGAACGGTTTATGTCATCAAATGAAGGTTTAAGATCAAGAGTACCGTATACTTTAGAGTTCCCACAATTTAGTGCTGAGGAAGTTGCAGAAATTGTCGTTAATAATTTAAAAGCTCAGTGGCGATTCAATGAAGATTTCTTAAGAATGGCAGTCATCAATAAATATGAGAGTTTAGAAGAGCAAGAGAAAACTAGCGGACGGTATGCGCGTAACTTTACACAAAAACTTTTAATGATGCACAAAAATTATATTGTTAATGAAAATGTAGAACCAGATAATTTTGACTTTATTATAGATTCAACAATTTTATCAATTGTCAAAGAAGAAAGCTAATCTAATTATTTGGATTAGCTTTCTTCCTTTATACCGATAAATTGTAGCTTATTGTTAAATAACCTAGGATAAGATAGATATCCGACGATAATTGAGGCAATCGTTGCTGTCATCAGTATTAAAAAGAGTATTAAAAGTTGGTATAAGACTGCTTCCAAGGGGTCTGCACCACCTATAATGAGGCCACTCATCATTCCAGGGAGTTGTACTAGACCCATGGTTTTTTGCGATTCTATGGTCGGAATCATGCTTGTTCTGATTGCAGATTTTAAACTACTTGATATGGCACTTTTTTTGTCGCCACCAAAGGATAATATTAGTTCTATATTTTCATCACTTCTTTTAACTTCTTCTTTGAATTCGCTGACAAATAGTAGAGAGAGCACCATACTGTTTCCAATAACCATCCCTGATATTGGGATGACTTCTTGAGCAGTGAAATCTATAATACCCAAGCTAAGCATAAGACTCATTGAAAGTAATTCTACCGTAATCATTGCAAGAAGAATCGTCCATGCAATACCAGGAATGCCACTGCCTTTTTTAATAACATTTTGTGTTGCGGCTAGAATCATGACAATAATCATCAATATGATGAAAATTGGGTTTTCTGCATCAAAAACAAAGGTTAGTATATAACCAATTATTAAAAGTTGGATAGTTGAACGTATAGTCGCAATGATGATGTCATTTTCTAAACCAAGTTTTAAATATAAAGTAAGTACTAGAGGGATAAGTACAAATACTAACGATAATAGTAGTTGTGTAAAAGTCATTCATACTCTCCCCTTACAAAGGATTGAATATAAGTGTTATCTGATTGGTTGATAAGGCTAGCTTCACCAAATTCAAGTAAATGACCGTCTTTGAGAAACCACATATCATCACTTACACGCCAAGCTTGTTCTAAATCATGGGTAATCCAAATGGCAGTGAGTCCCACATTTTTTTGAAGTTGACAAATTAAGCGTTCAATCTCTCTCACCATACGATATTCCACGCTACTGGTTATCTCGTCAAGTAGTAAAACTTTAGGTTCATTAACTAAAGTTCTAGCGATAGAAAGCCTGCTTCTCTCACCACCAGAAAGTACTTTCACTTTTTGATTTAAATCGATATGACTAAGATCCATGCATGCTAATAGGTCTTTAGCAATGGCCGTGTCGAGCTTCTCATTAAAAATAGATTTAGGAAGATTTAAATTATCATAAACTGTTCCTTCGATCATTGGGGAGCTTTGAAAAGCCATGCCAATTTCCTTTCTTAGTTCTTTTTTATTTATCTTTTCAATATCTTGTCCTTTAAAATATATATTTCCTTGACTGGGGGACAAGAGGCTGTTGATATGCTTTAAGCATGTTGTTTTACCAGCACCACTTGGACCTACAAGGGTAGTAATCTTATTTTCTTTAAAAGATCCGGTAATATTATGCAGAATATCTTTGTGACTAACATTTTTAAATTCAATTAAAGACATGTTCCACCTCAAATTCGTTATTTACCTATATATCATATCAGTTATCTTTCATAAATAATTAAAAAATAATATTGAAAAAGAAAAAAGCCTGAGAATGGTGATAATACCAGTGTTCTCAGGCTTTCTAGAGTTTCGAAAGTGCTTATCTTGAGTAGTACTCAACGATAAGTTGTTCGTTGATTTCAGCGTTAAGTTCGCTGCGCTCTGGAAGTCTATCGAAAGTAACTTCTAGGCTATCTTCATTGAAAGTAAGGTAGTCAGGAGTGAAGTTGCTTAATTCAACAGCTTCAGCAATGATATCTAGTTTACGTGATTTTTCACGAACACCGATAACTTGACCTGGCTTAACGATGAATGAAGGGATGTCAACGCGTTGTCCATCAACAGTGATGTGACCGTGATTAACTAACTGACGTGCTTGACGTTGTGTACGAGCAAGACCTGCTGCACGAACGATTGCGTCTAAACGAGTCGCAAGTAAGATCATGAAGTTCTCACCGTGTACACCTTGCATTTTACCAGCACGGTTAAATAACGTACGGAATTGACGTTCGTTGATTCCGTAAAGGTAACGAAGTTTTTGTTTCTCTTGTAATTGCATACCGTACTCAGAAAGTTTAACTCTTTGAGTCGGACCATGTTGTCCTGGTGCGTAAGGACGACGTTCTAATTCTTTACCAGTGCCTGTCAAAGAAATTCCAAGACGGCGTGATTTTTTCCAGATTGAACCTGTAAAACGAGCCATATTTAGCTCCTCCTTATGTTTTTTAATTTATGCAAAAAACATCATAAGGGAATAATCTCCTAATAGGGTATACATTCTAAAGTGCCTTCGCCTCATAGCATTGGTTACACAGCACATACCTGCCGCGGGGAATGCATACTATCTAATAGTGATCATCCGCTACTTATCTGTTCATTTACACAATAAATAATAATACATGACTTAAGGTCTAAAGTCAATATTAAATATATTTAATCAGCGTATCTACAAAAGCTTTTAAGCCGAGTCGATCTTCTTCTGTAAAACGTTCTAAGATAGGTGCGTCAATATCTAAGACACCAATGCCGACACCGTCTTTATATAATGGAACAACAATTTCAGATTTACTGTTGGCATCACATGCAATATGACCAGGGAATTCATTGACATCATCGACGATGAAAATATCATTTCCTCTAAAAGCAGTTCCACAAACACCTTTACCATTCTCTATACGTACACATGCTGGCAAGCCTTGGAACGGTCCTAAGATTAATTCATTAGATTTTTCTTCATATAAATAGAAGCCAACCCAGTTGATATCTTTTAGGAATACGTTAAGTAGTGCTGAAGCATTCGAAAAGTTAGCAATACGATCAGTTTCATCTGAAACTAAACCTTCTAGCATTTTGTTAAGTGTCTCATAGTCTTTTATTTCAACTTCAGTAAACATGACAACCTCCGCACTGTATTTATATAATGTGATTTTAAAGAATTATACATTTATCTGTTTTAGAACGCAATGATTTGGGATATAATTAAGTTTATGTATAGGAGGTAAAGTGTATGTGGGTGTATATATTAATTGCGATTATTATAATAGTAATCGTTACAGCAGCTGTGCTTTTATATCTGAGGTCTGTTAAAACACAGATGGTAAATGAGCAGTATAGCAAATTAGAGGAAACAAAAAATCTTCCATTTAAATTGGATATAGACAAATTAAAAAGCTACAATCTGCACGGGGAAGCCAAGGAATTATATGATGGCTGGCAGAATGAGTGGAATGATACTGTTAATACTCACAGTACACATGCAAGCGAGTCTCTCGAGCAGTCTAAGTTAAACATAGAGAAGTTTAAGTTTAATAAGAGTACTGAGAATAATGAAGCAGCTGGTGAAGATATTAAGCTGATTCAGGCCAAGTATGATGAACTGACTAGTGATATCGCAAGTTTCATGGAGTCTGTAGATAAGGGTAAAGAACAGTACATTGATAGTGAACGTCTATATCGTGAAGCAAAGCGTGATGTGCTTGCCAATGGGCACAAGTTCGGTGAAGCCAAACAACCACTTGAAGAAGTGATTAAATCTTATGAGAATGAGACAGCTAAGTACGAAAAAATGGTCAATGATGGGAACTATATTCGTGCGAATGAGTTTATCTTTAACACCCATACAGAACTCTCGAACTTAAAAGAAAACATGGATGAGATTCCACTGTTAATTAAGGAAGTTAAAAAGGAACTGCCACAACAGTTTCAAGAACTTAGATATGGTTGTCGTGATTTAAGAGGTCAAGGCTATGACCTAGACCATATCAAAGTTGAAAATCGTCTATCTACAATGAAGAGTAACTTAAATCGGGTTGAACCACTCGTTGCTAAGCTTGAACTTGAAGAAGCAGATACGATTCTTGAAGGTATTCATGATGAATTAGACGATATGTATGCACTTGTTGAGCACGAAGTGAATGCAAAAAACAAATTTGATCAAGAGCAAGATGTAATCAAAGATGAACTGCTTAAATCTAAGTCTTTAAACTATACGCTACGAACTGAAATTGAGTATATCAAAGAGCAATATCATATTGATGAGTCGGATGTTCAAAAAGTCTATAACTATGAAAATGAAATTGAAAACCTCACTGGTATCTTCAGCGAGATGATTAGTGAAACTGAGAAGAATACGACACGTTATAGTGCGGTTATTGAGAACATTGACTATCTTAAGAATAATGCTCACACGATTTTTGAAGAGCAAAATGCCATTCAAGAACATTTAGTTAACTTACGTGAAGACGAAGCTGAAGCAGAAGAAAACCTTCAGTATGTGAATGATCGTAAAGAAAAAGTATATCGTGATTTGATGTCTTCAAACTTAGTCAATTTACCTGAACAATTTGTTGTCATGAAGCATGAAATTGAAATGAACATTAATGACATTGAAAAAGTATTCCAACGTCGACCTTTAAACGTCGAGTATGTCAAAGAGAAAGTCAATGACACAGTGAAGATGACAAACAAGTTTGAAGTTGAGGCGAATGCGGTTATGAGGGATTCTCAACTGACAGAATTAATGGTACAATACGGAAATAGATTCCGTAGCCAAGATCAGGCCTTAAGCCAACAACTTGATGAAGCGGAAAGATTATTTAAAGAAAATCGTTACAAACGTGCTTTTGATGTTGCAAAAGATGCAATTGAAAGTAAAGAGCCTGGTAGCGCCGCTAAAATTGAAAAACAATTTGATAAGTAAACATCATGACTTAGGATATGTCATTATCCTAAGTCATTTTAATGTGAGAGGTGACACATGATATATTTTGACAATGCAGCAACAACAAAACCATTCAAAGAAGCTTTAGAAACTTTTAACACAACAAGTGAAAAGTATTTTTATAATACTGCAAGTATTCATCAGGCAGGTAAGAATGCAGCTAAACTATTAGAAGCGGCACGTAAGCAAATTCTGGATTTAATGTATTTACCTGATTATGATTTAGTATTTACTGGTTCAGCAACAGAATCGAATAATATTGCCATACTTAGTACTTTAAGACACAAAAAGCAATTTGGGAAAACGATTTTAACGAGTGAATTAGAGCACCCAAGTATTGTTAATGTCTTGGCTGAGATGAAAGATGAAGGGTTTAATGTAAAATATATAAAGACGACGTCTGTTGGTAAGATAGATTTAGAAGACTTTAAAGAGAAGTTAGATTCCGACGTTATTTTTGTGACAACGATGTCTCTGAACAATATAATTGGTAGTGTTCAGCCGATAGAACAAATGGTGAACATCTTAAAAGACTATCCAAAAGCACATTTTCATGTCGATGCGACTCAAGGAATTGGTAAGGCAGATATTGATTATAAAGGCGTAGATACAATTAGTTTCTCTGCTCATAAGTTCAATGGTGTTAAAGGGACAAGTGGACTTTTTGTTAAGACCTTGGATAATCTTCACCCCGTATTTTACGGTGGGGGACACGAATATAATGTAAGAAGCGGTACGGTAAATTTACCGGGTATAACCGCGATGGCTAAAGCGCTACGTTTAACACTAAATAATGCAAGAAGTGTACACAAGCGACTCAATGATTTTAATGATCAGATTAGAGATGCCGTAAAAGATTTAAAATCTATAAAAGTCCAACCGAAAGATGCACCATATATCGTGAATATGTCCTTTGTTGGTGCTAAAGGAGAAGTAGTCGTTAATGCCCTGTCTAAAAGGGGCATATTAGTATCAACAACAAGTGCATGTGCCTCAAGGCTAGCAGAACTTAATGAAACTTTACTTGCCTTAAGGAATCCACATGATGTCATAGAAGGAAGTATAAGAATCTCCATGGGACACTATACGACACAAGACGATGTAGACGCGTTGATTACAGCGCTAAAATCAGTCTATGAAGAATTAGGAGATGTACTAAAATGAAATTTGATCATATATTAATTCGCTATGGTGAGCTAACCCTTAAGACAAAAAATAGAATGATGTTTGTCTATGCACTAAGAGATAGAATGAGAAAAGCCTTAAAAGGTTTAGATGTTGACGTAAAGGCAAATAGAGACCGTGCCTATATTGAAATTAACGATGAAGACCCTCATCAAGTCATTGATAAGCTAATGAATATCAGTGGAATTCTTAGCATGTCACCTGTAGTTAAGATTGAAAAATCAGATGAAGCGATGAAAGAAACAGTCATGAAATTTGCTGAGAATATTAAAAGTGGAGAGACTTTTAAAATCGAAGTCAAACGTGCCGACAAAACTTATCATCTCGATACTTTTGGTGTACAACAATTACTCGGTGGTCATGTCATGTCGAATACAGAGCATATGACTGTTGATGTGAAGAATCCTGATTATAAGATCATGGTAGAAGTCAGACAAGATGCGATTTATATGTATTATGAGTCTATCAAAGGTCTCGGTGGTTTACCACTTGGTACAGGAGGTAAAGCTTTACTCATGCTCTCCGGTGGAATCGATTCACCCGTTGCCGGCATTGATATTATGAAGCGTGGTGTAGAAATTGAGGCGATTCACTTCCATTCTCCACCGTATACGAGTCCTCAAGCGACAGATAAGGTGAAGAAACTTGTGGACATTATGAGTGACCGTACAGGCTTTGACATCAAGTTGCATATCGTACCATTTACAGAACTACAAACAACGATTTACGATAAGGTCCCGGATAACCTATCCATGACATCAACTCGTCGTATTATGTTAAGGATCGCAGAAAAACTAGCGAAAAATGTGGGGGGAGAAGCGATTGTTAACGGTGAAAACTTAGGACAAGTTGCATCACAAACCCTAACAAGTATGTATGCCATAAATGAAGTGACAACTATGCCAGTCTTAAGACCCTTACTCACTTTAGAGAAAAATGACATCGTGAAGATGGCGAGAAAAATGGGGACATATGAAACGTCTATTTTACCATTTGAAGATTGCTGTACGATTTTTAAACCGAAGGCACCAAAAACAAAACCAAATCTCGAATCAGTTAAGAAATTTGAGACTGGAGTTGACTTTGATTCAATGATCGAAAAAGCTATAGAAAATATTGAAATCTATACACCGAACCACAAGGATAACAGTGAAGACGACTTTAGTGATTTACTGTAAGAGGTAAGATGATAATAAGAAAACCAGGTCAAATTGACCTGGTTTTCTTATTTCTATAAAAAGTTTCTCTGTGTCTTATGCCAAAATGTATTGTTCGTAAGCTTAATTGTGTTGATAGAGTGGTCACTCAATTTTACACTAATTTTTTCAGTGTTTTGTACTGACAGTGCTTCATTATCCATACTCATTATTGGATAATACTCGATTGAATTGTCTATGACCAAAGTAATCGGTCGTTCTTTTGATAAAAGGAAGCTTGTTCCAAGTGTTCTGTGATTATTGTTGTTGACACTACCCAGTTCGGTCACCTGCATCGCTTTAACTAGTGGGTCAATAACTGCACCGCCAAGGGATTTGTTGTAGCCTGTCGATCCTGTTGGTGTGGAGATAACTAGGCCATCTCCGTTGAAATGTTCAAACAAGAAGTCATCAATATAAATATCCAACATGATGGTTCTTACAAGGTTTGAGCGAACTGTAAATTCATTTAAACAATAGTTCGGCTGATTGTCATTCACTTTCACTTCAATGATAGGGTATTGACGTGTTTCAAAATTCATTGTTTCAAAGACTTCACGAATTTCAGCTAAGTTATGATAGTTAAAATCGACGTACATATGGTCTCGGTCTTCGACTCCAATGCCGATATATAAGCAATCATCTCTAAAATCGCTCTTACGAATTGCTTGTAAAAAGGCACCGTCTGCACCAATTGATGCAATAATGTCAGCTGTGTCAGATGAAGCGGCAATTTTATAACCAATATCTTCAAATAGTTGTTGTAAGTCAGTTAGTATTTTCTTTGAATTTTTATAGGTCGGTTCAAATAAATAGATGCTCTTTTTTGTCATAGGATTACTCCATTTCACTCTTTGTCTAATTATTATTAAATCTAGACTACCATAGAAAAATTAAAAGTTCTATTAGTCATCAATCTATAAATTTAAATACCTTAAATGTACCTTAAAAGATATTAGGTTTCATTGTGACGCTATTAGGGGTAATGTTATGATATCTATGACTTAAATATAGAAAGGGTGTTTTCATGAAAAGAATTATTGCATTGGTTTCAGCAATTGCGATTGTCATTTTAGGACTCGGTGTGTCCTTTATGTCTTCTTTATGGGCGAGTGACTGGGAAGATATGTTTAATGACATTGCATCAACTGAAGCAAGCAAATCTTCGATACTTGAAGAAGGGGATGCAGGAAATAAAATTGCAGTATTGAACTTTGAAGGAACCATACAGGATACTGGAGTAACTGGTGGCATGTTTGGAGCGGAACGTTATAACCATGAGTTGACGATTCAGGCATTGAAAGATATTGCTGAAGATGACACATATAGTGGGGTACTTCTTAATGTAAACTCACCTGGTGGTGGCGTCTATGAAAGTGCTGAAATACATAAGTACTTAATGGCGGTTAAAGAAAGTGGTAAAACAATTTACAGTTCGATGGGTAACATGGCCGCTTCTGGTGGTTATTATGTTTCTGCGCCAGCAGATCAGATCTTTGCAACCAATCAAACGATTACGGGTTCAATTGGTGTGATTATGCAGAGTATCAACTACGGTCAGTTAGCTGAAGAACATGGTATTTCATTTGACACTTATAAGAGTGGGGAAATGAAAGACATGATGTCACCGTCTAGAGAAGCGACCGAAGAAGAACAAGAGTATATTCAAAGCATTGTAGATACTATGTTCCAAGACTTCGTTGACGTCGTAGCTGAAGGTAGAGGTATGACAGAAGAGGAAGTACGTGCAATCGCTGATGGTCGTATTTACCTTGGTGAAGAAGCAATTGAAAATGGACTTGTTGACCAAAATGGTCATTTCGATGATGCGTTAGCTGCCTTAAAAGAAGAACTTGGCGGTAATCCACAAGTGGTAGAATTTGATGGGGGCTATAATTCTTCATTCCCATTTGGTGTTCAAATTAAGAGTGCCATAAGTGACTTATTCGGTGGTGGCGAGGTTAGAATGGTCCAAGAGCTGATCGACAACCGACAAGGTGTACAACCGATGTACTTATATGAATAAGGAGGGAATCGTATGACTGAACAAATAAGTATCGAACACAATGATACAGATTACATGACTGCCTTAGATAACATGACTCATGCGGGTTTCTTCCCAAGATTCATATCATACATCATTGATATCGTTGTACTTTGGGGCGTTGCTCAGTTAACCATTGTACCGCTTCTATCAATATTTGATTTGAGAAATGTTTTCTTTGGCATAGAAGCATTATCTCTAGAGAACATGGGTACGACGCTGTTATATTTTATCTACTTCACATTGATGACGTTTTTCTTTAAACAAACAGTTGGTAAGATGATTCTAGGTATAAGCGTCAGTTCATCTACAGGTGAAAAGTTAACATTTGGACAAACATTTTACAGAGAAACAGTGGGAAGAATTATTTCTAATTTCCTATTATACCTGCCTTATCTTGCAGTTCTGTTTACCAATGCAAAGATTGGTTTACACGATTTTATAGCTGATACTTACGTTGTAAATGATAAGTACAGTAAATATTCACGTCGAATTAAAGATGAAATGTCAGCAGATGCTAAATCGAATTTAAGTGAAACTTCATCGATTGATCACACTGCTGAACGAAACTTTTAAAGTGAACTGATTGAAGCGAAGTCAGTCATGTAATATAATCAAGACACTAGGACTATCCGATATATGGATAGTCCATATTTTGTGTAAAGAGGGATTAAAATGGCTAAAACAGCAATGGAAGAAATGTATGAGAATTTAATCAATAGAGTTGAAGAGATCGTAAAAGAAAAAGAAAGTCCTAGATTAGAAGCACTAGCAGAGGCCTTATTGCAAGTTGAAAGTAAGGGCACTTTTTCCGATAAAAGAAAAGCCTTCCAGTTTGCATATCTTTACCAAGTAAAAGAAGAGCCAGTACAGAGTAACCACCAATTAACACCTGATGCGATTGGGTACTTAATTGCGCATATTGTAGACTTGTTCACAGATGATAATAAGAAAAATTTAGTCGACATCGGCAGTGGTACAGGGCATCTTGCAATGACGATTAAGGAAATGGTAACTGATTTACACTTATCAGGGATTGAAGTCGACCCTGCCTTAGCAGAAATCAATGCAAATCTATGTGAGTTTTTAGAAACACCGATGTACATTCATCCACAAAATGTGATTGAGCCGAGTCGTATTCCGATGAGTAATATTGCAGTAGGGGATTTACCAGTCGGTTATTATCCACTACCAGCAGAAAAATATAAAACTGCTTTTGAAGCAGGTCAAAGTTACGCGCATCTTTTAATGTTAGAAGCGGGTATGAATCTTATTGAAACTGATGATATTGGAATTTTTGTTGTCCCTTCAAATATACTAGAAGAAAACAATGAAACGATTAAACAGTATATTTCAGAAGATGCAACTTTACTCATGTTCTTAAACTTACCATCAACTATATTTAAGACAGAGAAGCAACGTAAGTCACTAATCGTACTTAAAAAAGGATTCTCACCACTTGTAAACAATGAAGTGTTAATTGGTGATGTGCCCGACTTTAAAGATGCGAGTAAGATGCAGGAGTTTGTTAGACAGTTAAATGAATGGCATGAACAATACAGCAGAAAGTAGTTGAAGCTTATGACTAAAATTATTGCAATCAATGCCGGCAGTTCTTCTTTTAAATTTGAACTGTTTGAAATGCCTGAGGAACAAGAAATCGCAAGAGGGCTTGTTGAACGAATCGGTTTAGATCATGGTGTTTTCACGTTGTCTTATAAGGGTGGACGTGAAGTTTTTGAACAAAATTTTAAAAACCATACTGAAGCGGTTAATGTCATGTTGGATATTTTAGTTTCTAAAAATATTATCTCATCAATCGACGAACTCGAGGGTACTGGCCATCGTGTGGTACACGGTGGTGAAAAGTTCTCAGAAGCAGCTATGATTGACGATAGTGTAGTAAGAGATATTGAAGAATTGTCAGAGTTTGCACCGCTTCATAATCCCGCGAACTTAATGGGGATTAAGGCGATGAGGGAAATTCTACCTGATGTGCCACATGTTGCTGTATTCGATACATCCTTTCACCAAACGATGCCTGAGAGTTCATATTTATATAGTTTGCCTTATAAGTACTATAAGGACTATCGAATCAGAAAGTTTGGCTTCCACGGCACGAGTCATCAGTACGTGACGGAAAGAGCTGGGGAAATTTTAAAACGTCCTATCGAAGAATTAAGGTTAATCAGTTGTCATCTAGGGAATGGTGCGAGCATTGCTGCGGTAAAGGCAGGTAAATCCATCGATACGTCAATGGGTTTCACACCACTTGCCGGTGTGACTATGGGTACACGTTCAGGTAACATTGATCCATCTCTAATTCCTTATATTATGGAAAAAACTGATAAGAGCGCAGTAGAAGTATTGAATGTTCTAAATAGAGAATCCGGTCTACTTGGTGTCAGTGGTTTCTCAAGTGACTTAAGAGATATAACCGAAGAAGCTAAAAAAGGTAATGATCGAGCGGAACTTGCCTTAGAAGTATTTAGTTCGAGTATCCACAAATATATGGGATCATACGCTGCACGTATGGGTGGGGTAGATGCCATTATCTTTACTGCAGGTGTCGGTGAAAACTCGAGTTTAATAAGAGAAAAGGTCTTAGATAGCCTTGAGTTTATGGGGGTTTACCTAGACAAAAAAACCAATGACGAAACAAGAGGTGTCGAAGCGACAATCAGTCACTCCTATTCACCTGTAAAAGTCCTTGTTATTCCAACGGCAGAAGAAGTCATGATTGCAAGAGAAGTCATGAGACTTAAATAAATTTATGCTATAGAACCACTTTCATATTTTGTGATAGTGGTTTTGTTTGTGTTAAGGAAGGTGAAAATATACACTGGAATTGAATTAGGAATGGGGGGTTAGAATATGTCAAAGCAGTCTGTTCGTGAGTTTGAGATTTCTATATCAGAAGGAGCACTTGAAGATTTACACTATCGATTAAATCATGCACGTTTCCCTGAAGCGGAGACCGTTCCAAATGATGCTAAAGGAAAAGCCCGTTGGCGTCAAGGGGTGCCATTAAAAGAAATGATTGAACTCGTGGACTACTGGAAAAATGAATACGATTGGAGAAAATTTGAGAAGAAAATCAATCAATTTCAGAATTACAAAACAGTAATTGATGGCGTTGATATTCATTTTATACACATGGCATCAACAAGAAAAAATGCAGTCCCACTAATAATATCTCATGGATGGCCAGGGAGTGTGGTAGAATTCCTGGATATAATTAAAGCGCTGTGTGAGCCAGAATGTAAAGAAGATCCAGCTTTTCACGTTGTCGTACCATCATTACCGGGTTTCGGCTTTTCTGAACGTCCATCTGTTGAAGGTATAGGTACAGAAAAAATTGCGAGTATATGGGTGCAATTGATGCAGCGTCTTGGATATAACAAATTTTTAGCGCACGGGGGAGATTGGGGTGGCGTGATTACGACACAACTTGCTGGATTATATCCAAAAAATATCATAGGAATACATTCGACTTTCAATCAAGCTCCACCAGGAATGTCATTAGATGTACTTAGTGAAAAAGATAAGATATGGGCAGAGAATAGTTTTAATTTTTGGGGAAATAAAGCGGCTTATGCCAAGGTACAAAGCAGTCAACCTCAAACTATTGGTTATGCCTTAGTCGATTCACCAACTGGACAACTGGCCTGGATACTAGATAAGTTTTTTGAGTGGACAGATACGACCAATAGCCCTTATGAAAGAATATCTAAAGATCATATTTTAGATAATGTGACCTTGTATTATTTAACAAGGACTGCAGCTTCTTCAGCTCGGATATATTATGAAAGTCATGATGCTATTGATCCTGAACTAACAGTGGATGTTCCAACAGCACTTACCTTATATCCAAAGGATATTGAAAAATATCCTAGGGTATGGGCTGAAAAAAGATATCGCAATATTGTAGCCTGGAATGAGGCGCCAGAGGGTGGACATTTCCCATCACTTGAGGTTTCTGAGTACTTTGTTAAAGATTTAAGAAATGGACTGTCATCCATATTAGAAGTTTACAAATAAAAATCCTGCTAGAAAGGTAATGTCCTTTCAGCAGGATTTTTATATAAATTTATTTCTGGCGTTCTGTCTTGATTCTCTCTACACCTTCATGTACAAGAGGTGCGACTTTTTCACCAAAGAGTTCGATGGTTCTTAGGACTTTGTCATGTGACATGACACCGACTGGCGTTTGTAATGTAAAGCGTTCAACACCCATGTGTTCATATAAATCAACAATCTTACGGGCGACGGTTTCTGGACTACCAACATATAGCGCACCGGTTGGATCCGCCATCGCATCGAAGGCCTCTCTTGTATATGTCCCCCAACCACGCTCACGACCAAGCTTAGTCATTGACCCGGATATTGCAGGGAAGAAAAGGTCTCTGGCTTCACCATCAGTATCCCAAACAAAGCCATGAGAATTAGTAGCAACTTTTAATTTGCTTTCATCATGGCCTGCATCTTTACCCACTTGACGATAAAAATCCGCTGTTCGTTTAAATTGATAAGGACTACCACCGATAATGGCTAAGACAAGTGGCAGACCAAGCATGGCCGCACGCTGTGCAGATTGTGGTGTACCACCGCTAGCAATCCATATCGGGATTTCATCTTGTACAGTTTTAGGGAATATTTCAGCATCCTTTAATGGTGGACGATGTGTACCTTTCCAGTTTATCTTACCGCCTTTTTGCAGTTGTAAAAGTAGGTCGAGCTTTTCATCGAAAAGCGTATTGTAATCATTTAAATCGTAACCAAACAAAGGAAAAGATTCTATAAAAGACCCGCGTCCTGCCATTATCTCAGCACGGCCATTAGAGATGCAGTCTAAAGTAGCAAATCGCTCGTACACGCGTACTGGATCATCTGAAGATAAGACAGTGACACCACTAGATAGACGGATGTTTTTACTCACCGCTGCCCCAGCTGCTAATACAACATCAGGTGAGCTGACAGCATAGTCATTTCTGTGGTGTTCACCAATAGAAAAAATATCTAAACCGACTCTGTCTGCTGTCGCAATTTCTTCTACTAATTGTCGTAACCTTTCTGGATGAGTTGTTGTTTTCCCAGTGACAGGGTCTAAGCCTGCATCACCAAATGTGTTGATTCCAAGTTCCATAAGAACCTCCTGAAAATATTATTTTGAATTTGAATTAATTTTACTCGATATTCTGTAAATAAAAAAGCAATGCAACTCAGAACTGAGTGCATTGCTTCAAATAATTTGATTAGCGGTGTTGTTCTATAAACTCTTCTGTAGCTACTTTTGGTTCAAAGTCTGAAGGAAGTGTTTCTGTACGAACGACTAATACGTCACATTTGGCATTACGTACAATAGCCTCAGAAACTGAACCGATTATGAAACGTTCAACAGCGTTTAGACCTGTAGAACCACAGGCAATTAAATCTGCTCCGATTTTTTCGACTGCTTTTTTAGGGATAACAGATTTTGGTGAACCATAGTCGATGATTTTATCTACAGATTCAACGCCACCTTCTAAAGCAACTTTTTCATAACCGTCGAGTAACTTTTGCGCAAACTCTTGTGCACGAGTTGAAATCGAGCGATCGTATGCTTCAACAGATGCGAAAGATCGTGTATCAATAACATTAATAATAGAAAGCTTTGCGTTGTTACGTTTAGCAACTTCGACCGCTTTTTGGAATGCCCATTCTGCTTCGTGTGAACCGTCCACTGCAACTAAGATGTTTTTGTACTGTAACATAGTTACCAACTCCATTTCCTATTCTTATTAATCTATACCACATGTATGCGGTACCAAAACTTTATTTTTTAAAGATTATTTTGGGTGCAAATATTAACTTATATGATACAATAAATTTGCTTAAGAAAAAGGGGGAAATTGTAATGATTATTGGATTACCGAAAGAAGTAAAAAACAACGAGAATAGGGTGGGACTAACACCTGGAGGCGTTTACGCTTTTGTACAGGCTGGTCACACTGTTCGCGTTGAAACAAATGCGGGAGAAGGTTCATTCTTCCACGATTCAGCATATGTAGAAATGGGTGCTGAAATCGTTGATACACCTGAAGAGGCTTGGGATGTCGATATGGTGGTCAAGGTTAAAGAACCATTAGCAGAGGAATTCGATAGAATCAAAGAAGAGTCTATCCTTTTCACATACTTACACTTAGCGCCTGAAGAAGCGTTAACACAAGTATTAGTCGATAAGAAAGTAACGGCGATTGCTTATGAAACTATTCAATTGCCAGATGGTTCATTACCATTACTCGCGCCGATGAGTGAAGTTGCAGGTCGTATGGCAACTCAAATTGGTGCAGAGCAATTAAGAGCAATCAATGGCGGTAAAGGTATTCTCTTAAGTGGTGTACCTGGTGTAGAAAAAGCGAGAGTTACAATCGTTGGTGGGGGAGCAGCGGGTACAAACGCTGCAAAAATGGCGATTGGTTTAGGCGCTGATGTGACAGTGCTTGATTTAAATCCGAAACGCTTACGTGAACTCGACGATTTATTTGGTTCAAACGTACAGACATTGATGTCTACACCATTAAATATCAAACAAGCAGTAGAAAAAAGTGATTTAGTCATTGGGGCAGTACTTATTCCAGGTGCCAAAGCACCAAAACTTGTTACTGAAGAAATGATTAAAAATATGTCACCAGGATCAGTCATTGTTGATATTGCAATTGACCAAGGTGGTATTTTCGAAACTACAGATCGTATTACAACACACGATGATCCAACATACGTAAAACATGATGTAATACACTATGCCGTGGCAAACATGCCAGGTGCGGTACCAAGAACTTCAACGAATGCTTTAACTAATGCGACTTTACAGTATGGACTTTTAATTGCGAACAACGGTTACAAAGAAGCTGTAGCTAAAAACCCGGTTATCGCTGGAGGTTTCAATACTTTCCAAGGTCACATTACTTATAAAGCAGTTGCTGAAGCACAAGGTAAAGAATATAAAGATATCTTAGAGTTATTAGGATAAGTACTATAAATAAGAACGCGGTGGTGTCGATGGGAGTCCACCGCTTTTTTGAGTTTATCGAGTGAATGGTGGTGGGTTTTGAGTGGGCTTGGTGGGTGGATGGTTGAGTAAGTGATTGCGCCGCTTCGAACCAAAAACGAAGCTGATGAATTGCGTGAGCACCGCTTCGAACTGAAAACGAAGCTGACGCAAAATGAAAAGTCCCCTTAACAAAGCCCCAACATCACTTATTACTTACATCTCATCAATCACACAGACATCAAAGGGAATACTTTTCTTTAAAGCTTCTAGTTGTTCGGCTTTAATTAAAGGAATAATTGAAATTCGTTTTTTTACGTGCATCTTCAGCTTAGCTAGAGGCTGTAAGGCTTTAAAATCACTCAAATCTATTTCTCTTAAATCATATATAATGCCGGAAACATCGTTGTCGATAAAGACCTCGGCTAAGCGGCTATGTAAAAAGTAAGGGACCTTTGTAAATGCGGGTCCAATAATAAAGTGACGGTTACGAATTTCATTTGATAGGGTACTTAACAAAGCTTCGTTCACATCGTGATAATCACGGGTAAAGATCTGATCGACAATAAAGCCATCGACCTCATGTGCTCTGATTGTTTCAATCAATGTATTTTCTAACATAAAAGCATCTGTCTCGTAATTGTTGTTTATAGACATGTAGATTTCAGCTTGTGGTGTTAATGCTTTTTGCATAGAGATTAAAACACTGTTGGGTGCATTAAAATCTGACTGACTAAATAAAACATGGTCGTAAGCTAGTGAAAGGTTATGGCTAAGTGTAATTTGTTTCAACATAATTCTCCTTTACATTTATGATTAGAACTTAATTTTTTAGGGAATGGATAATTATTAAACATTTTCTATAGGAGTGAAAATAATGACTGTAAAATTTCATGGACATGCAGTACTATCATTTTCTAATAACGATTCAAATGTAATTATTGATCCATTTATAAATGGTAATGAATTAACTGATTTAAGGGTTGAAGATGTCAAAGCAGATTATATTATTTTAACACACGGTCATAATGACCATGTGGGTGATACGATTGAAATTGCAAAAAATAATGACTCTACTATCATCGCACCTGTAGAGCTCGCTGACTACCTTGAAGGACAGGGCCTAAACGCTATCGGTATGAACGTTGGTGGTGAAGGTGAGTTTGAATTTGGTTCGATTAAATTTGTTCATGCCTTCCACACATCAAGTTTTACAGATGACGACGGTGTCATCAATTATACTGGCGAATCCATGGGACTCATTCTGAAGATTAATGGAAAAACAGTATACGTGACTGGGGACACAGGTATCTTTGGTGACATGGAATTGATTTCTAAATTGAATGGGCCAATTGATGTGTGCTTCATTCCAATCGGTGGCCATTTTACTATGGGTATTGATGATGCGGTTTATGCAATTAACAACTTCATTAAACCCACTATTGTTGTACCGACGCATTATGATACTTTCCCACCAATTAAGGCGGACCCTGAAGTATTTAAAGATAAGGTCAACACAAACTGTCAAATCCTAAAACCAGGTGAAGCAGTTCAATACTCATAAACCATAATTTATTTTAACCGGAAGCTCAAGCTTTCGGTTTTTTGTTTTCGGACTTTCTATTTACATGCTATGATAAATTTAAGCTGAATTAATGGAAAAGGTGAACTTATGTCTAAACACGATGAAATTTTAAAGTATATCAGAGGTCTAAGGGAAGGTAGCAGTCTATCAGTCAGACAGATATCTGCCTACATGGGTGTCTCCTTAGGCACGAGTTACCGTGCAATCAAGCAAGCTGAAGAGGACGGACTAGTGAAGACCGTTGAGCGCGTCGGGACTTTTAGAATTGTCCAAAGAGAGCTAAAGAATCACGGTAAGATTATGTTTAGAGAAGTGAACCGTGTCATCCAAGGGACCGTATTAAGCGGTGATAACTATCTGGATAAAGAAATATCAAGAATTTTAATCGGTGCCATGCAGACTGAGGACATTGTAAAATATTTAGAACCCAACGGTTTATTAATTGTCGGGAACCGTGAAAAATCTCAGAGAAGTGCCTTAGAAAACGGAGTGGGTTTACTTATTACTGGTGGCTTTGGTACAGGAAAGGAAATATTAGATCTTGCTGAAGAAAAACAATTACCTGTGATATCCACCACACACGACACTTTTACATGTGCATCAATTATTCACCGCGAAGTGTATAGTTTATCATTATCACAAAATATTGTTACAGCCGGACGATTAATGGTAAAACAACCTCAGTATACGGTAGATATCAAAGACCTCGGTACTGAAATTCACCCTGAAGATAAGAATATGATTCTACTTGATGGCAATCGATTTGTCGGTGCAATCCGAGCAAAGGATTTACCAGAAATGACCGCTCAAAATTACACTTCTTATTTACTACCGGATTATAGTGCTGAAGAAGATACAACTGTCCTATCACTCAGACAAATTATGTCCTGGCATCAGTTAAATACAATACCCGTTGTAGAGTCAGGGGATTATAGAGGAATTGTTCACCGTAGAGAAGTATTTAAAAATATATCGTCTAGAAATTTAAAATCTGGCATGTCGACCGACCAGCTTATCGATCGTGAAATTCAAATCGATAGCCATAAGATTAAGATTCGTGTCATGCCATTTATGACAGATGAATATGGATCACTTTCACAGGCGAACTTTATGCGTCTAGCAGAACGTTTGATACTCGTCGTGTTACAAGAAAACAATATACACAGCTATCACATCGATACTTATAATATAATGAACTTTAAGGTCGTCCAACTCTATCAAGAAATTGAGTTACTCGGACAAATCATAGACAAGGGTGAGCAATTTATACGTCTTGAGATTGTCTTGAATATTCAAGGTGAAGCATATTCAAAAGCAACTTTCCTTATCCAACATTTCAATGAAAAATAAAAAGGCTTCCGGACAAACCGGAAGCCTTATGTATTAGCTACGCTTTTTCTTTTTCGCCTGATTCTTTTTCATCGCTTCAAATTCTTGCCATGCTTTTTCTTCTATCGGTAAGTTACCTTTAAAATACTTGCGTGCTTTATTGAAATAATTAAGCTGGAAGCCACCAAAAATAATGAACAATCCACCGATTAAATATGCAACAAAGGTGTGGAATTGGACGATGGTATTTAAGCCGAAGACAATCATGAATAAAGCGAGCCATATCCGAGAGATGCTATTGTAGTATGCACCTCTTACGTCTCTTATCGTTCGTATTTTACGAACTTTAAAGACGACGAAGAGAATAAATGTAACAACAATTGCTGTAACTAAAAATGAAACAACAAAAGAATATAAGAATTCCATCCGATACAACTCCAATCTCTTATGTAGTATAATTGATTGATGAATGTAAGTAAATTATTAATGAGGAGTTTCACTATTGTTAAAAGAATTGACACAGAATTTAAGTGAGTTAAATAGTAAAGCAAAAGACGTTTTAACATTAATTGAACAACATGATCAAATTGTGATTTTAAGACATCAAAAGCCAGATCCAGATGCTTACGGTGCACAACTTGGTTTACGTAACTACTTAAGAAATAAATATAAAGATAAGGACATCATTGCACTTGGTGGCTCAGAACCTTCTCTTGATTTTTTAGGAGAAATGGACGAAGAAAAACCCCTGAACTCACCACTTATTATCGCAGTGGATACAGCAAATCTCGACCGTTTAGATGGCACTGTAAAAGCAGGTAGTAAGTTAGTAAAAATTGACCATCACCCTGATGTTGAGCCATTTGGAGATTTGTCGATCGTTGAGACAGCTGTTTCTTCTGCAAGTGAATTGCTCTATTTGTTGATGGATTTATGGGATGCGCATCCTATAGATAATGAAACAGCAGCTTGTCTATACATGGGTATTGTCGGAGACACCGGTCGCTTTTTATATAACAATACAAGTCCTTTAACATTTCATGTTGCTTCTAGATTAATCGACTTTGATTTTGACGCAGCTAAGTTAAATAATCAGTTGCATCAGTCCACAAAGAAAGCCTTTATGTATAAGGGTTGGTTGATTAGTCAAGCTGTCTTCTTAGACTCAGGCATTGCCTACACTTATGTCCCTGAAGAAGTTATTAAAGAATTCGATCTCTCTATGTCAGAAGCAGGATTAGACGTCAACATATTTAGAGATATAGACGAAGTGAAAGTATGGTTCCTAGCCTTAGAAGATAAAGACCAGATTAGAATACGATTACGCTCTAAAGAGATCGTAATTAATGACATCGCCGGGGAATTTGGCGGAGGTGGTCATCCACTTGCCAGTGGGATTAGAGTAAGCGACAAAAAAACGCTCGAGGCGTTGATTGAACGATTAGAAGAAAAACTAGTATAGGGTGTGTCTGTATGCTTAATTTGAATGTTCATAGTGCATTTGACTTTTTAAATTCAAATATAACGCTAAATCGTTTGTTAGAAACGCTTAAAAACGATGGCCAAACTGCAGTCGCAGTGACTGACTTCAACCGAATGCATGCAGTCTACCAGTTTATGAAAACGGGTCAAGAGGAGAATATCCATGTTGTGCCAGGAATAGAAATCCTAGCAGAGGATGGCTTAAATGGTATTCCCTTAGTTTTATTAGCTAAAAATGAAGAAGGGTATTTAGAACTCGTCCGTTTAAGTGCGATGTTGTCATATAAAGATATCGAACGGACGCCACTCGCTTACCTTATTAATAATATAAGGAACTGTATTGTGATTGGTAAGACACAGTCTAGTGTTGGGCTTTTAACAAAACTTGAAACGAGTGAGGAAGATCAGTATCTTTCCTACCAAGTTGAAGGACAATATAAGAAAGTTTATATTCAGGCGAGTCATTACGTAAATCGTGAAGAACGTGGGGCGTTAAAGGTATTAAATGCGATTCGTGATAATGAAAAAATTAGCGCGGACTCCATACATTCTTTGAGTGGAAATGACTGTATTCAAATATCTTCAATGCTAGATGAAAGTGCAGCCTCTTTTTTAAAGAATAACGAAGAAATATTCAATAAGTGTCAAGTGCCACTTCCTCAGGTTGAACATACCTTACCTGCCTTTGACAATCCTTATGATGATCAATCTAAAGACTACTTGTGGCGCGTGTTGATGGAACGTTTTAAAGCGCTCGGACTAGATAGGAGAGGGCCTGTATACAAAGAGCGTTTGAAATATGAGTATGATGTCATTGTCTCTATGGGCTTTGAAGACTACTTTTTAATCGTACAAGATTTGGTGGCTTTCGCTAAGAAGCAAGGCATCTACGTTGGGCCAGGTCGTGGATCTTCATCTGCCAGTCTCGTTTCATTTACCCTAAATATTACTGAAGTTGATCCGATTGAGCATCAGCTCTTGTTTGAACGGTTTTTAAATCCAGAACGTGTCAACATGCCAGATATAGATATCGACTTTGAAGATTCAAGACGAGATGAAGTTGTCACATATCTGATAGAGAAATACGGCCAGATGCAAGTCGGTAATATCGTAACCTACGGGACACTGAGTGCAAAAATGGCAGCCCGTGATGTTGGTAGAGTGCTCGGTTTTACTGAAGATGAATTAAAATTAATTTCCAATTTAATTCCTTCGGAATTAAATGCAACTTTAAATCAAGCTTTCGATACAGACCGTTTTAAACAACTAGAAGAGAATGACAGTAAATATAAAGTTTTAAAAGAAGTCGCCTTAAAAATTGAAGGGCTGCCAAGACACACCTCCACACACGCTGCTGGGATGGTGTTAAGCAGTAAGAAATTGACCGACTCTGTGCCGATTATTTTTGTGGACCAGCATGTGATGACCCAGTGGCCAATGAAAGATGTTGAATCTGCTGGGCTCTTAAAAATTGACTTACTTGGTCTTAAAAACTTATCGCTTATCCGATATATGATACAGGGCATTCACCGACAAGATAAAAACTTTTCTCTAGATGACATCAAAAAAGATGTGCGTGTTTACAAGATGTTATCCCTTGGCATGACCCTAGGCATATTCCAGTTAGAGTCAACTGGAATAAGACGTGTGATTGAAAAATTTAAACCAGAGGGTCTTAGTGATTTAGCCGCAGTACTTGCCCTCTATAGACCGGGTCCAATGAAAGAAATCGATAATTTTATATATCGTAAAGAAAATCCGAAAACAATCGCATACCCACACGAAGACTTAAAGGAAATATTAAAAGAAACATTTGGTATCATCGTCTATCAGGAACAGATTATGCAAATTGCTGGAAAGATTGCAGGCTTTAGCTATGGACAAGCAGATATATTAAGACGTGCCATGAGTAAAAAGGACAAAAATATCTTAGCTGAAGAGCGTGAACATTTTATAAATGGCGCCTTAGATCAAGGATACAGTCAAGCGTTGGCAGAGCAGATATTTGAATTGATCATGGAATTCGCAAATTACGGTTTTGTAAAAAGTCACGCGGTTGCCTATAGTAAAGTGGCTTATATAATGGCTTACATTAAATTACATTATCCATCGATTTTCTACTCCGTAATATTGACACATCACCGCTCTAATGAAGATAAAATTAAGCAAGTTTTAAGTGAAATCAAGATGATGAAAATTAATATACACCCACCTGACATCAATCGTTCCAAATGGCAAAATATCGAGAACGATGGTATCCTTCTCGGATTTTCAATGATTAGTGGCATTTCAAAACTACTCTATGATGCCATACAAAAAGAACGTCAAAACGGTAATTTTACTGATATATTTGATCTTGTTAGCCGCGTAAATTTCAAATTCAATGAAAAAATATTGAGAAACTTAATTGTTTCAGGTGCACTCGATTCATTTAAAGAGAATAGAAAAACTATGTTACAAACAATACCGAATGTACTCAATAATGCAGGTGACGAGTATCATCATGAATCATTTTTAAGTTCTCTTGGGTTTAGTATTAAAAAAGATTTCCATTATACAGATGAGATGTCTCAAGCTGAAATAATTCAAGGTGAGAAGGAGACACTCGGTTTTTATATTTCCGATCATCCAGTCTTACTGAAGCATCAAGCTTTAGAATATATCCCTTTCTCATTTATTCAACAGCATAAAAAACACGCGAGTTATCTTTTGTTTATCGAAGATGTTAAAACCATCAAGATTAAGAAAAGTGGTCAGAACATGGCCTTCTTAACACTATCAGATGGGTATACATCAATAGATGGTGTTATTTTTGCTAAGGAATATTTTAAATATCATCCTATACTAAATGAACCCATTGTGGTCGCAGTGGCAACCATGGGTGAGCGTAACGGTAAGGATCAACTCGTCATCGACCGCTTATACACGCCTGAAACATATAAGGATGCATACATTAAACGGACCAAGAAAATTTATATTAGAAATCTACAAAAAAGTGATATTGAACCATTTCTTTCGGCTGAGGGGATACCGGTCCTAGACTTTGAACGTCATTCAACGATTGGTTATATAGAGTCAAGAAATATCAGTGGCTTAATTGAAAAAATTGATTATGAAAATTTCAGATTAATCGTATAAATATATTGTAAAACGGGTAGGTTAGTGATAATATACCGTGGTATGACCACTATAGGAGGAAATGATTTGTCACTTAAAAGCGATGCATTAGAACTACACAAAGTTAACCAAGGAAAATTGTCCGTAAACTCAAAAGTTGAGATTAAAGATAGACAAGCACTATCCCTTGCATATTCACCTGGCGTAGCTGAACCTTGTAAGGAAATTTACGAAGACGAAAGAAAGATCTTTGACTATACAATTAAAGGTAATACAGTTGGTGTTGTTACAGATGGGTCTGCTGTACTAGGCCTTGGTAATATTGGTGCGTCTGCAAGCTTACCAGTGATGGAGGGTAAATCTATCCTTCTGAAAAATTTTGCAGGAGTGGATTCATTCCCAATTGCCCTTAAAACAAATGACGTTGATGAGATTGTTAATACTGTGAAATTGATGACACCAGTATTTGGTGGAATCAATTTAGAAGATATCTCAGCACCGAGATGTTTTGAAATTGAAGAACGTTTAAAAAAAGAAGTCGATATTCCAGTATTCCATGATGATCAACATGGTACTGCAATTGTGACTTTAGCTGGTTTAATTAATGCGATTAAATTGACTGGTAGAAAATTATCTTCAATCAAGGTTGTACTAAACGGAGCAGGTGCAGCTGGTGTGGCAATTGTTAAGCTCTTACACAGCTTTGGCGTAAAAGATATGATCATGTGTGATTCACGTGGTGCAATTTATGAAGGTCGTCCAAGTGGTATGAATCCTATAAAAGAAGAAGTCGCTAAATTCACTAACATGAATAATATTGAAGGGAATTTAGTAGATGTGATCGAGGATGCTGATGTATTTATTGGCGTGTCAGTCGAAAATGCAGTGACTAAAGAAATGGTTCATTCTATGAAGGAAGATCCGATCATCTTTGCAATGGCTAACCCAACACCAGAAATTATGCCAGATATTGCACATGAAGCAGGCGTTAAAGTAATTGGTACGGGGCGTAGTGACTTCCCGAACCAGGTTAATAATGTGCTTGCTTTTCCAGGTATCTTCCGTGGTGCCTTAGATGTACAGTCGACGCATATTAACGAAGAGATGAAGAAAGCGGCAGTGTTAGCAATCGCAGATATAGTAACAGACGAGGAACTTAGTCCTGAATATGTGATACCGGATGCCTTCCATCCAGAGGTGGCACCAACGGTCGCAGAAAAAGTGGCAGAAGCTGCTATGAATACTGGGGTTGCCCGTATAAAGGTTGAGCCTGGTGAAGTATATGAAAAAACAAAAAAATTAATAAGTGAGTTATCAGTGAACTAATGGAAAATAAAAAAGGTCTCGAAACGATTCTAGAAGAAATCGACAAAATCATCGAAGATCAAAACATCGGTATCGGCGAGAAGATACCAAGTGAAAGATATTTAAAAGAACGACTAAATGTAAGTCGACAAAGTGTCAGAGAAGCTCTAAGAGCCTTAGAACTCATAGGTGTAATCTATGTTAAAAGAGGCGAAGGGACTTACTTAGCAAATATTGACAATCATCAACTGTATAAATTAATTGCAAAGTATTTAATCCATACTGAAAAACAGTACGAGGAGCTTAATGAACTCATGCATATGATCGATTTTTATTACGAACATAAATATCAGGGTATGAAGACGGTAAAAGACGACGATAATCAGATCGTGCGTAGAATTTATTCTCTACTCGAAAAATATTCAGACGGACATAAAGCGTGATTTAATGAGGTGTAGGAATGCTAAGAGATATATTTTTTAAGTTAAATAAAAAAGCGACAGATGAGCAGGGCAAAGACGGTTTAATTGAGCAAGAAAAAATTATGACCAAATGTCCAAATTGTAAAAAGATATTGTATTCTAAAGATCTTCACAAGCGTTTAAACGTGTGTTCTAATTGTGATTATCATTTACCGATAACGAGTACAGATCGTATGGAAGCTTTACTGGATATCGATACTGAGGAACGTCTTTTTGAAAATGTGACTTCTTCAAACCCGTTGAAGTTTCCGAATTATGAAGAAAAACTAAAATCTGATAAGGAAAAAACAGGACTCAATGAAGCCCTTGTTGTTTCCCGTGGGAGTATAATGGGCAATGATGTTGTTGTCGCAATAATGGACCCTAGATTTAGAATGGGGAGTATGGGTTCAGCATTAGGTGAAAAGCTTGCACGTAGCTTTGTCTATGCAACAGAGCACAGACTACCTGTCATTGTCTTCACTGCAAGTGGTGGTGCGAGAATGCAAGAAGGTATTCTTTCCTTAATGCAGATGGCTAAAGTTAGTGTCGCTTTAGAAAGACATAGTGAGGCTGGGCTCTTGTACATTTCATATATGACAAACCCGACTACTGGTGGCGTGTCGGCATCATTTGCCTCTGTTGGTGATATTAATATCGGGGAGTCAGGTGCCCTAATCGGCTTCGCTGGCCGTCGTGTAATTGAAGAAACCATAAAAGAAAAATTACCAGATGATTTCCAGACTGCTGAGTTCCTACTCAAACATGGTCAATTAGACGAGGTCGTTAACCGTACCCATATGAAACGCTATCTCGGTACAATCTTAAAAATGCATAAAGAGGTGGTGTAAATATGGCATTTGACTTTGAGAAACCTATTGGTGAGCTAGAAAATAAGATTAAAGAACTTGAAAAATACGCACATAAAAATAAATTAGATTTAAAAACTGAAATTAGCTTTTTGGAGAAGAAAGTGAAGGATAAGAGAGCGGAAATATATTCAAATCTAACACCTTGGCAACGTGTCGAAATTGCAAGATACATTAAACGTCCAACTTCTAAGGAGTACATTGCTGCTTTATTTGATGATTTTATCGAGTTAAAAGGTGATAGAGCATATAGCGATGACAATGCGATTATTGGTGGTATTGCAATGTTCAATGGTCGCCCTGTGACAGTGATCGGTAACCAAAGAGGGATGGATACTAAGGACAACATTGCCAGAAACTTTGGTATGGCTCATCCAGATGGATATAGAAAAGCGCTAAGATTGATGAAACAAGCCGAGAAGTTCAATCGTCCGGTCATTTGCTTTATTGATACGAAAGGTGCTTATCCTGGTAAAGCTGCTGAAGAACGTGGACAAAGTGAATCTATTGCAAGAAATCTCGTTGAAATGGCAGGACTCACTGTACCGGTGATTAGTATTGTTATCGGTGAAGGTGGTTCAGGTGGTGCTTTAGCACTCGGTGTATGTAATCAACTGTACATGCTTGAGAACTCGACTTACTCTGTTATTTCACCAGAAGGTGCAGCATCGATTCTCTTTAAAGATGCATCACTAAAAGAAATCGCAGCAGAATCACTGAAGATTACAGCGCATGACCTTCTAGAATTAGGTGTCAGTGATGGCACTATTGAAGAACCACCAGGTGGGGCACATAACGATAAGACTTTTGTGTTCAATGAAACTGAGAAAGTACTTAAGAGCGCCTTAGAAGAGTTAACACAACTCGATGGTGAACGCCTTGTAAATCAAAGATTCGAAAAATACATGGCAATTGGTCAATACGAAGAATAATGAGTCGTTTTTATTAATAATCCGTACGTTAACAAGTTTGAGTATAAGAAGCTCTAACATTTAACGTATGGATTTTTAATTTTATATTCTTAAGAATAGACCACACTTAAGGTCTGTGCTATGTTTAAGATGACTAAGAAATGGGTGATTTTATTGAAGAAGATTGCAGTATTAACAAGCGGTGGAGACGCACCAGGTATGAATGCAGCCATCCGTGCTGTGGTGAGAAAAAGCATCTATGAAGGGCTAACAGTCTACGGCGTATCCCATGGGTATCAAGGACTAATCAATGGTGATATAAGGGAAATGTCACTCGGTGATGTAGGCGACATTATACATAGAGGTGGTACGGTCTTATATTCAGCTCGGTCTGAAGACTTTAAGACAGTTGAAGGACAACAAAAAGCAGTTCTAAATCTAAAGGACCTTGGCATTGAAGGTGTTGTTGTCATTGGTGGAGACGGGTCTTACCGAGGGGCAAGTGTACTTTCAGGATACGGCATCAAGGTTATTGGCATTCCTGGAACAATTGATAACGATATTCCCGGTACAAATGAAACAATTGGTTATGATACGGCATTAAACACCATTGTAGACATGATCGATAAAATCCGTGATACTGCCACGAGTCATGAACGGACCTTTATAGTAGAAGTGATGGGAAGAGACTCTGGAGAACTTGCCTTAAACGCAGGATTAGCAGCGGGAGCTGAAACTATTTTTATACCTGAAAGAAATACGAAGATGTCTGATGTGGCAGACAGAATACAGGCAGGGCTCGACCGAGGTAAGAAACATTCCTTAATAATTGTCGCCGAAGGCGTAATGACTGCAGAATATTGTAGCGTGGAGTTAGCAAAGTATATTAATATAGAAACTAGGTTAAGTGTACTTGGACATATTCAACGTGGTGGTAAACCTTCTGCAAAAGATAGGGTACTCGGTTCACGATTTGGAGCTTATGCGGTAGAGTTACTACTCGATGGACAAAGCGAAGTTGGAACTTGCATCAAGGACAATCAACTATCTACGGTCACACTCGACTATGTACACGAGCATGAAAAATCTTATGACAATACTATTTATCAGCTTTCAAAAGAACTATCAATCTAGGGGGAAACTATAATGAGAAGTACTAAAATCGTATGTACAATTGGACCTGCTTCAGAATCTGAAGAAAAGCTTGAACAAATTATTTTAGCCGGTATGAATGTGGCACGTTTGAATTTTTCACATGGTGACCATGCGGAGCATCTTGCGCGTATTGAAACGATTCGTAAAGTTGCTAAAAGGCTGGATAAGACCGTCGGGATCTTATTAGATACCAAAGGTCCAGAAATTCGTACACACAGTATGGAAAATGGTTCAGTTGAACTAGTAAAAGGTGAAACAATTGAAGTTTCGATGACTGAAGTGTTAGGTAATAAAGATCGCTTCTCAGTTTCTTATGAAGGTTTGATTGATGATGTTCAGCCTGGCGATTTTATTTTACTCGATGATGGTCTAGTTGAACTACAAGTCGAAAGTATAAATAAAGAAGAAGGTATTATCACAACAACAATAAGAAATAATGGTCTTTTGAAAAATAAAAAAGGCGTCAACGTGCCTGGAGTTAGTGTGAACTTACCTGGTTTAACTGAAAAGGACAAGGCTGACGTTAAATTCGGTATCGAACAAGGCGTTGATTTTATTGCAGCAAGTTTCGTACGTCGTCCACAAGACGTATTAGAAATAAGAGAATTACTTGAAACACATCAGGGTGAATATATTAAAATTATTCCTAAGATTGAAAACCAAGAAGGTATTGAAAATATTGATGAAATCCTTAAGATTTCAGATGGTCTCATGGTTGCTCGTGGGGACTTAGGTGTAGAAATTGCACCGGAAACAGTGCCGATGAAGCAAAAAGAGTTGATTAGAAAATGTAATCTAGTCGGTAAACCAGTAATTACAGCTACACAAATGTTAGATTCAATGCAACATAATCCACGTTGTACACGTGCTGAAGCGAGTGATGTTGCCAATGCAATTTACGATGGTACAGATGCTGTAATGTTAAGTGGTGAAACAGCTGCTGGAGATTATCCAGTTGAAGCGGTACAGACGATGGCGAAGATTGCTGAGTCCTCTGAACAAGCACAGGATTATAAGAAATTATTATCTGACCGAACAAAATCAACACAGACAAATATGGTGACTGCCTTAGGCGTATCTGTAGCACATACTGCATTAAACTTAAGTTGTAAGGCGATTGTTGCAGCAACGGAAAGTGGTCACACAGCGAATATGATTGCGAAATATAGACCACATTCAGATATCGTTGCGGTAACGCCATATGACCATGTTGCTAGACAGCTAAACTTAGTGTGGGGTGTACATCCAATTGTTAAGGTGGGTCAAAAAAATACAGATGATCTATTAAACACTTCAGTAACTGCTACGCTTGAAAAAGGTTATGCAAATGAAGGTGATTTAATTATTATTACTGCAGGCGTACCAGCAGGTCGAGCAGGTACAACTAACTTAATGAAACTTCACGTCGTCGGTGATACCTTGATTAAAGCCCAAGGTATCGGTACGAAAAGTGCGGTAGGTGAAGTTGTTACTGCTAAAAATTTCAGTGAATTAGAGAAAAAAGATACGACAGATAAAATTGTCGTTGTTCAATCTGTCGATGCATTGATGACACCGCTGTTAATTAAAGCAGCAGGACTTGTGACTATAGAAGGCGGACTAACAAGTCAAGGTGCAATCGTTGGCTTGAACCTAGAATTACCAACTATTGTCGGTGCGAATGATGCCTTTGATGTCCTACAAGATGGTATGCTTGTGACACTTGATAGTGAACAAAGCGTCGTCTATAGTGGACATGCACATGTGTTATAAAGATTAGAGGTGTAAGAGATGAAGAAGACGCTTGGTATATTATTTCTTAGCATGTTCCTTTTAGCTGCATGTAATGCAGGTGGGAATAATGGAGAAGAAGATAACAGTGAACAAGATGAATCAGCAAATGATGCTGAACAAACAGAAGAATCCGCTGGCAATGACGGTGAGATGACAGCAGACAAACTGATTCAAAATGCCATCAGTAACAGTGAAGGTGTTTTATCTTACACGGGGAATCAGGAATTTACCGTAGAACAAGGTGAAGAGACAACAAGTTTTCAAAGTGTCATCAATTATGACGATCAAAATGAGATGAAACTATCGGTTGATAATGATGGACAAGTGACATCTCACTACATGATTGACGGTTCACATTATATTTTTGACAATAATCAATTAAACGAAGTTGACAGTACAGATTCATTAGAAGCGAATAGCTACGAGTCGGTTGTCAGCAGTTTATCTGACTATCCAGCAGGAGAGTTAAGCAGTCTAGAAGAAGGCTACGCGATTACTGTCAACATTGATGATATGTCTACCATAGAACCACTATTAAACGATAGTACGAGCGAAATCGCGTCATCATTTGACAGTGTTAATGGGACACTGCAGTTGTACTTTGATGAAGAAGAACGCTTTACCGGTAGTCAGCTAGAAGCGACCGTTTCTGGAGAAAGTGAAGAAGCGACAATTCAAGCAGCTGCTGATTATACAAATATCGGAGGCATCGAGACAATCGAAATTCCGCAAAATTTAAATGAATAGGTTATTTGATAGGTAGGACTCTTTTGAGTTCTACCTTTTTTGTGTTTAGGTGATTATCGAGGGTATCGGGTCGTTGTGGAACTGACAGCGGTCCGCTACAAAAGTAACACCTCAAAAATAAACTTATTCTTATTAATTATCATAAGATAATTAATTTCAACTTATGGATGTGTTAAAATGAATATAATGGGTATAGAAAACAAGAAGTGATAAGTGTTGACGAGTATCTTTGAATATTATTTCACAAAAATGATTGAATTTACTTGAATATCATAACTGTCACAATTTTGTTATACTTGCCTTAAACATTCTGTTACATATATAGGAGGGGGATTTATGACTGGAAACAGCGGTTTAGAAGGTGTTGTAATTGGTGAATCTAGAATCAGTTCAATTATCGGCACACAGCTGACTTATTGCGGTTATGAAATTGATGATTTAGCAGAAAATGCAGAATTTGAAGAGGTTGTCTACTTATTGTGGCATGATAAGCTACCAAATTCTGAAGAGTTATCAAACTTTAAGAAGGAATTGTTTAATCATGCACACCTTACGGATGATGCGAAAAACTTCTACAAAACTTTTGTAGATAAATCAGTGCATCCAATGAGTGCTTTACGTACGGCAGTTTCATTATTATCTCATACGGATGAGCGTGCAGAAGAGCAAGGTGAGGAAGCGACTTTACTTAAAGCGATTCGCATTCAAGCGAAGATTCCTTCAATTGTTGCGGCCATTGCACGTACGCGTCAAGGTTTAGATGTAATCGATCCAAATCCGGATTATGGTTATGCAAAAAACTTCTTGTACATGCTAAATGGTGAAGAGCCGACTGAAGTGCAAATTGAGGCGATGAACAAAGCGCTAATTTTACATGCAGACCATGAAATTAATGCATCAACATTTGCAGCTCGTGTCATCGTTGCTACATTATCAGATATGTACTCAGGTGTCACTGGTGCAATTGGTGCACTTAAAGGACCATTGCATGGTGGAGCCAATGAGAAAGTGATGGCGATGCTTGAGGAAATCGGTTCTTTAGATAAGGTCGATGACTATATCGAAGAAAAATTAGCAAACAAAGAAAAGATTATGGGTATTGGTCACCGTGTTTATAAAGATGGTGATCCACGTGCGAAGTATCTAGAGGATATGGCACGCCGTCTTACTGAAGAAAACGGACAACCTGAACTTTACGAAATGTCAGTTAAAATTGCTGAAATTATCGAACGGGAAAAAGGGCTCTTACCAAATGTGGACTTCTTCAGTGCTTCGGTTTACCACTCATTAGGTATCGAACATGAATTATTCACACCAATCTTTGCAGTAAGTAGAACTTCAGGTTGGATCGCTCACATTTTTGAGCAGTATGAAAATAACCGTTTAATCCGTCCACGTGCGGAATACAACGGTCATACAGATAGAAAATACGAACCAATCGAAAACAGATAAGATACGGGGGTAAAAAAATGGCAGGACAAAAGATTGAAACTAAAAATGGTGTATTAAATGTACCAAATGAACCGATTATACCTTTCATTGAAGGTGATGGAATCGGCCCAGATATTTGGGCAGCAGCAAGTCGTGTAATCGATGCAGCTGTTGAAAAAGCTTATAACGGTGAAAAGAAAATTGAATGGACAGAAGTACTTGCTGGACAAAAGGCATTTGACCAAACTGGTGAATGGTTACCTCAAGAAACTTTAGATAAGATCGATGAGTACCTCATCGCAATTAAAGGACCACTAACAACACCAATCGGTGGAGGTTTCCGTTCACTAAACGTAACATTACGTCAGGAGTTAGACTTATTCGCTTGTCTACGCCCAGTTAGACACTACAGTGGTGTACCATCTCCAGTTAAACACCCTGAACACTGTGACATGCAAATCTTTAGAGAAAATACTGAAGATATATACGCAGGTATTGAATTTAAAGAAGGTACGCCGGAAGTTAAAAAAGTTATCGACTTCTTACAAGATGAAATGGGTGTTGAAAATATTCGTTTCCCAGAATCATCTTCAATCGCAATTAAACCAGTATCAAAAGAAGGTACTGAGCGCTTAGTACGTTCTGCAATTAACTATGCGATTGAGCATAACAAACCATCTGTTACACTTGTTCATAAAGGTAATATTATGAAATTTACAGAAGGCGGATTTAAAAACTGGGGTTATGAACTCGCACGTACTGAATTCAAAGATCAGACATTTACTTGGGCTGAATATGATGAAATTGTAGAAAAAGAAGGTAAAGATAAGGCGAACGAAGTTCAAGACCAAGCGGTTGCTGACGGCAAGATTATCATTAAAGATTCAATTGCTGACATTTTCTTACAACAGATTTTAACGCGTCCTAAAGAGTTCGATGTTGTTGCAACAATGAACTTAAACGGTGACTATATTTCTGATGCACTTGCTGCACAGGTAGGTGGTATCGGTATCGCACCAGGCGCAAACATTAACTATGAATCAGGACATGCAATCTTTGAAGCGACTCACGGTACTGCACCGAAGTATGCTGGTCAAGATAAAGTAAACCCATCATCTGTTTTACTTTCAGGTGTGCTGATGTTAGAACACTTAGGTTGGCAAGAAGCTGCTGACTTAGTGAACAACGCCATTGAAAAAACGATAGCTAAAAAAGTTGTAACTTACGACTTTGCTCGTCTAATGGACGGCGCGACAGAAGTTAAGACTTCTGAATTCGGTGATGCATTAATTGAAAATATGTAATCTTCATTGAATTGTATAGAACTTCATATTATACTTG
>NZ_JAVIYN010000022.1:0-35986 GCF_036665975.1 Jeotgalicoccus huakuii
CCCTATTAAATCAACGATTAACGGTGATTAATAGGGTTTAAAAAAGTATTCAGACGTCCTGGGAGGGATTCGAACCCCCGACCGATGGCTTAGAAGGCCATTGCTCTATCCTGCTGAGCTACCAGGACACGACTTAATTAACACAAGTTCTATTATAATCAAAGTGCATACTGAAAGTCAATGCATTTTTTGATTTTTTGTAACCAATGTTAATTTTTCGTTAACCAGTCTCTTTTCATCATACGATATTGGACTAAATCGTGAAAGTGATCATACAAAAATTCATATTCTTTCAACAGCGCTTCTTCTTCAAAGCCTAAGCGCTCAGGAATTTTACGACTCTTCATATTTTCTACACCTGCAGCGATGTCTACTCTATGAAGCTCGAGTTGTTTAAAGCCATAATCCACGAGTCCTCTTACGGCACGTGTCATGATGCCCTGGCCATTATAGCCTTCTGCTAACCAATAACCAATGGCGCCTCTTTTATTCAATAAATCGATTGTATTGAAGCCACACATACCTACGAGATGACCTTCTAGGTATACACCTAGGGTCATCGACTGGTTGGCATCATTAGACTCAATCCACGCCTGAATCGTCTTTTTATAGCTTTCTGCTTCGGTTACGTAATCTACCCAAGGCAACCATTCTCTTAGTTGGTCACGGTTCTTATCTACAAGATCAAACATGGTCTGATACTCACTTACTTTAAGCTGTCTCAGCATTAACGTTTCATCGATTTGTACTTTCATACACTCAATCCTTAGTTGTTTAAGTTAAACTCATCCATCAACTGATGTTTTCTACTATAGTATGACGCAATTTTACTCTCTGTATCAATGACTAAATAACTTTCTGGGTACTCATTACGTGAAGATGAAATACTGCCTGGGTTAATGGCATAGATCCCATTAATTTTCTCTATTTTAGCCACATGTGAGTGTCCATATAAGGCATACTTCGCACCGACTTCTTCAGCCTTAGCTGCAAGTTCATTTCGGTCTGATTTAATGCCATACAGATGACCATGTGTGTAGAACATTGATGTTTCTTCTAGGAGTCCTTCTTTTGGATAAGCTGAATCTTTATCAGTGTTGCCTGTAACTCTTAAAAATTGCTGCATTTCTTCATCGTCGTATGGAAATTCACTATCCCCTAAATGAATTGCCTCATCTGGTTTTACTGTCTCATACACTTCAGTCAGAATATTTTTTTCACTGTGATTATCACTAATGACTAATACTCTCATCGAACTCAACCCCTCATTTTTTTAGCTTTTCAAATACTGCTTCATCATTCATTAATTTTTCTAAAGCTTTTCCTCTATGACTTATCTTCCCTTTTTCTTCAGAATTAATCTCACCAAGGTAAATCCCATCTAAAGTTTTAAAGAGTGGATCATAACCAAAGCCACCTTCACCATGTGCTTCTGTTAGAATTTCACCTAGTAGTGTGCCTTCGTAGGTACGTGTTTCTTCTCCTGGAATCGTTAAGGCTAAAACACAAGTAAAGTAAGCGGCTCTATTTTCTACACCTGATAATTCATTTAGTAGCTTTTCATTGTTTTTCTGGTCGTTGCCATGTTCACCTGAATAGCGTGCAGAATAGACGCCTGGACGGCCGTCTAGGGCTTCAACTGATAATCCTGAGTCATCACTAATAACCGGTAAATTTAAGGCTTTTGCGGCTGCTTCACTTTTTAAAACCGCATTTTCTCTAAATGTCACGCCTGTTTCTTCAACATCAAAATTCGGTAGAATTTCTTTGATTCCAACAACTTCATAGTCAGAAAAAATTGCTTTAAAGTCATTGATCTTACCTTGGTTTCCACTCGCAATTACTATTTTACTCATATTCGTTCTCCTCACTTAGCCATATATGTTTTATTTTATAGTCTATATCTTTGATCCAACTTGTTAGGATGGTTTCAAAGGTGTCATTTTCTCCATGAATAAAAAATTGATGCACAGGTTGATGTTTTTCTGAGCTCAATAAATCCTGGCGATACATTTGGTTTAAGGCAATATTGACAGTTTCAAAGCCTGCATCGACAATTTCTTTTTTACCATCGAAAAATTTATCGATTTCACGTTCGATTAAAGGAAAGTGTGTACAGCCTAAAATCACAGTATCTGCTTTTGTCTCTTTATAAGCTTTAAGTGACTGTTCAATCACTTCTTGAGTAAGCATGTGATTCTTATAGTCTCCACTCTCGATTAAGGTCACAAATTCAGGACAGGCGAGACTGTGCACTTTGACTTCACTATCAAAGTCAAAGATTGCCTTTTCATATTCACCTGATTTCACTGTGCCTTCAGTTGCTAAGAGAAGTATTTCACTGTTCTTACTCTTCCTAACTGCACCGAGTGCACCGGGTGTAATTACACCATAGAGTGGGATGTCCACCTCTTTTTGCAGTTCTGGCATGACTGCAGCTGTAGCAGTGTTACATGCAATGATAATTGCTTTGACACCTTGTTCTATTAAAAATTGAACAGCCGCTTTAGTATGTATATACACAGCGGCTGTGTCTTTAGGTCCGTATGGACAGTTAATAGTATCAGCGAAGTAGTAGATTGTCTCCGATGGCAAAGCGTGCATGACTTCACTTGCTACGGTTAATCCACCGACGCCTGAATCCATAATGCCAATCGGTTTAATCATTAATATATCGCTCACTTTCTTGTAAAACCTCTTCTAAAACAACGGGTAAGATTGCCTTTTTGTCCTCACTTAACTCACCTGTAATTTTAGAAATGTATTCCACGCGTTTATCGATCACTAATTGAATCAGTGTTCGCCCACGTTCTTCCATACTCACTAGGACTAGACGCTTATCTTTAGTAGAGCGCTGACGTTTAACATAATTTGAGCGTTCTAATTTATCTACGATATCAGTTGTTGTTGAGTGCGCCAAATACAATCTGTTAGACAGTTCACCAATGGTAATCCCTTCCTTATCTCCAACCCATTGCAGGGCAATAAATTGAAGTGGAGAGATCTCGTGATCCTTTAAAATCTCACGACCATTTGCCCTCACTCTTGCAGCGATATAGCGTAAGGATTTTTCTATTGATATAATCTCAGCTTCTCCGTACATAATCTCTAGTCCCCTTATGTGTCATTATTAATATAATAACAAAACAAGGCGTCTAAGCCAATCAGTTCAATAGTTATCCAATCTAAAATGATAAAAAGCTCACTACTTTTAGCACGGTCAAAACTAACCGTAGCTGTTAAATAGTGAGCTTATTTTAACCTTCAATCCGACCGTAAACTTAGTTTACTTGGTGGTCTGAACCAAAGAATGATTTAAACATATGGAAAGTAGTTTCACGCTGCATTGAAGCGATTGAAGTCGTTAAAGGAATGCCTTTAGGACAAGCTTCTACACAGTTTTGTGCCATACCACATTCAGCAATACCACCTGTACCCATTAGGGCATCTAGGCGTTCGTTTTTAGTCATACTACCTGTTGGGTGTAAGTTAAATAATCTAACTTGTGAAATTGGTGCTGCACCCATGAATTTAGATTTACTATTAACGTTTGGACATACTTCTAAACATACACCACATGACATACATTTAGAGAGTTCATAAGCAACCTGACGTTTTTTCTCAGGCATTCTTGGTCCTGGACCAAGGTCGTATGTACCATCGATTGGTACCCAAGCTTTCACACGTTTTAAGTTATCGAACATAAATGAACGATCGACTTGTAAATCTCTGATTACTGGGAAAGTACTCATTGGCTCTAATTTGATCGGTTGTTCGAACTGATCAATTAGTGCTGTACATGATTGACGGGCACTGCCGTTAATCACCATAGAACACGCACCGCAGACTTCCTCAAGACAGCTTGAGTCCCAAGTAACCGCAGTTGTTTTTTGCCCCTTAGCATTAACTGGGTTTCTTTGAATTTCCATTAAGGCACTGATCACGTTCATATTCGGGCGATATGGAATTTCAAACTCTTCCCAATAGCTTGATGCTTCTTGGTTTTCTTGACGCTTTATGCTTAACTTAATTGTTTTTGTATCAGTTGCATTACTCATTTTCAGCCATCCCTTTCTTAATGTTTAGTAGAATAGTCACGGATACGTGGTGGAATTAAACTTACGTCCACATCTTCGTATTCGAACTTAGGCGCATTTGTCGGTCCATTGTATGACGCTTTTGTCGTTTTCAACCATTCTTCATCGTTACGGTCTGGGAATTCAGGTTTAAAGTGAGCCCCACGTGATTCATTACGGTTGTATGCACCAATCGTGATCACTCGAGCCAAGACTAACATGTTCCATAGCTGACGTGTAAAGAAAGCAGCTTGGTTCGACCATTTTTGAGTGTCATTAATATTGATATTTTTGTAACGTTCCATCAATTCAACGATTTTCTTATCAGTTTCAAGCAATTTGTCGTTGTGACGTACAACAGTTACATTCGCTGTCATAATTTCACCGAGTTCCTTATGGATTACATAAGCATTCTCTGTACCGTCCATCGCTAGGATGTTGTCGAATTTCTCCTGCTCTACCTGAGCGTGTTTTTCATATAATGACTCATCTAAGTCTTCATAAGACTTATCTAGACCGTTAACGTATTCAATCGCTTTAGGTCCAGCAACCATACCACCGTAAATTGCAGATAGTAACGAGTTCGCACCCAGGCGGTTACCACCGTGTTGTGAATAATCACATTCACCTGCAGCAAATAAACCAGGTACTGAAGTCATTTGATCGTAGTCAACATATAAACCACCCATAGAATAGTGCACTGCTGGGAAGATCTTCATTGGTACTTTTCTTGGGTCATCACCTGTAAATTTCTCATAGATTTCGATGATACCACCGAGTTTAACATCAAGTTCATGTGGGTCCTTGTGAGAGAGGTCAAGGTATACCATGTTTTCACCGTTAATACCTAGCTTCTGATTCACGCACACATCAAAGATTTCACGTGTCGCAATATCACGTGGCACTAAGTTACCGTAATCCGGGTATTTTTCCTCTAAGAAGTACCAAGGTTTACCGTCTTTATAGGTCCAAACACGTCCACCTTCACCACGTGCCGATTCACTCATCAGACGTAGCTTATCGTCACCAGGAATAGCAGTTGGGTGAATTTGAATGAATTCTCCATTCGCATAGACTGCACCTTGCTGATAAACGATCGATGCTGCAGAACCTGTATTAATCATAGAGTTTGTTGATTTACCGAAGATAATTCCTGGTCCACCAGTTGCCATAATAACTGCATCTGCTTTAAAGGTTTTAATTTCTCCAGATGTAATCTCCTGGGCAGTAATCCCGCGTGCTTTACCTTCATCGTCGATGACAACACCGAGGAATTCCCAACCTTCGTACTTATCTACTTGTCCTTTAACTTCATAACTTCTCACTTGCTCATCGAGCGCGTACAGTAGTTGCTGACCCGTTGTTGCACCAGCATAAGCTGTACGGTGGTGAAGTGTTCCACCAAAACGTCTAAAGTCTAAAAGTCCTTCAGATGTTCTGTTAAACATTACACCCATACGGTCAAGTAAGTGAATAATTTTCGGTGCTGCTTCTGTCATCGCTTTAACTGGAGGCTGGTTCGCTAAAAAGTCTCCACCGTAAACGGTATCATCGAAGTGGATAAGCGGTGAGTCACCTTCACCCTTCGTATTTACCGCACCGTTAATTCCACCTTGTGCGCACACTGAGTGTGATCTTTTAACAGGAACGATTGAGAAAAGATCGATATTCGCTCCTGATTCTGCTGCTTTGATCGTTGCCATTAAACCGGCGAGACCCCCGCCGACAACGATTACTTTATTATCCGCCATTATTTACACTCCTTTTATACAAACGCAAATATTGCCATTAAACCAATTGTGCTGATCACTAAGAATACTAAAATTGCGACGTAAGACATAAGCTGCTGTGATTTGTTAGATTGCGTAATACCCCATGTAATCATGAATGACCATAAACCGTTGGCAAAGTGGAAGACAGTTGCTACCACACCAACAATCCAAAATACTAACCAGAATGGATTGGCAACGATTTCTTCAACCATTTGGAAATTCACTTCTTCACCTAAGAACACTTGGAAACGCGTCTGGTAAACGTGAACTGCAATAAAAATAAATGCAATAACCCCTGAAATTCTTTGCAGAACAAACATCCAGTTACGGTAAGTGCTATAATGACCAACGTTCATCTTAGCAGTAAATGCGATGTAAATACCGTAAATACCATGGAAAAGTATTGGTAAATAAATGATGAAAATTTCTAGCAAAATAACAAATGGCAGGTTACCCATAATCCCTGCAGCAAAGTTAAAAGCCTCTTCACTGTATGTAGCCGTAAAGTTAACCAATAAGTGTTGGATTAAAAATACGCCCAACGGAATAACTCCGAGTAATGAATGTAATCTGCGAATGTAAAAACCTGAATCCTGATTCGACACAAAAGACCCCCCTAACTAATTGTCAATAAACTTTACTTATCATTTTACTCTTTGTTAAAAAACAAATCAAGGCGACTTTGGGCATTTGTGTAATATGCTTACATTCTTTTAGAATCCTTTATTCACCTAGCTTTTGAGAAATATTCTCAGCTACATTTTTGGGTATTCCGATGGCCATAAAATCCTCTGCACTTTTCTCTTTCATCTTCTTCACAGAACCGAATTCTTTGAGCAATTTTCGTTTTCTAGATGGACCGACACCTTCAATATTATCTAGCTGTGAAGCAATGGTTGTCTTCCGTCTTGTGTTTCTGTGAAATGAAATTGCAAATCTGTGTACTTCATCCTGTATTCTCTGAAGTAAGTAGAAACTCTGTGAGTTCTTTTTCATCGGTACGATTTCAGCGTGTTCCCCGTACAATAACTCAGCCGTCGAGTGCTTATCATCTTTTCTTAGTCCTGCCACAGGAATGTCTAGGGACAATTCATTTAATAAGACACCTTTAACCGTGTTCATATGGCCGACACCCCCATCAACGATGATTAAGTCTGGAAGTGGCAAACTTTCTTTTAATACTCGTGTATACCTTCTTCTCACAACCTCAGCCATTGAAGCGTAATCATCAGGTCCTTCTACAGTTTTAATCTTATATTTTCTGTAGTCTTTTTTAGAAGGTTTACCGTCTATAAAGGACACCATTACACTGACAGGATCCACACCTTGAATATTGGAGTTATCAAAGGCTTCAATTCTTCTTGGTGTTTCAATATTCATCAGTTCTCCGAGTGTATCAATCGCATGAATCGTACGAGCTTCGTCTCTTTTGATCATTTCAAATTTATTACCGATCGCGATGTTCGCATTTTTACTGGCAAGGTCCACCATTTCTTTTTTTGCACCTCTTTGTGGTGCTTTAACATTAACCGGTAAGGCTTCATTTAACAGCTCTACATTGAAATTTTTAGGAATATGAATTTCCTTAGGTAATAAGTTAGACTTTAAATCATAGAAATGTACAATGAATCTAAAGAACTCTTCTTCTATATCATCATTTAAAGGAAACATCTCAGCCTTCTTCTCGATGAGTTTACCGCTTCTTATAAAGAGTACTGACACAGACATCCAGCCATTCTCAACCGCGTAACCAAAGCAGTCTCTTGCTGTCATATCATTCGTGAGTACATTTTGTTTTAACATCGTATTTTCAATATGACCCATCAGATCACGATACTCTTTAGCCTTTTCAAATTCTAAGGCTTCTGCTGCTGTTTCCATTTTCTCTTGTAGTTCCTTCATCACTTCGTCGGTTTCGCCGTTTAAAAAACTCGTGATGCCGTCAATCATTTTCTGGTTTTGTTCTTCTGTCACATTGAATACACAAGGGCCGAGACATTGTCCGATGTGATAGTACAGACATAATTTATCCGGCATGACATTACACTTTCTTAGGGGATAAATTCTGTCTAACAGTTTTTTGGTCTCATGCGCACTGTAGGCATTTGGATACGGTCCAAAGTACTTACCTGAGTTCGGCTTTACGGTCCGTGTGACGACGAGCTTTGGATGCTCTTCTTTTGTAATCTTTATAAAGGGGTAACTCTTATCGTCTTTTAAGAGGATATTGTATCTCGGTAAATGCTTTTTAATCAGAGTGTTTTCTAGGAGCAATGATTCAATTTCTGAGCCCGTTACAATATAGTCGAAGTCTGTAATATCTTGGACGAGGCGCATGGTCTTCTCATCATGTGCACCAGAAAAATATGAACGCACTCTGTTTCTTAAGTTTTTCGCCTTACCAACATAAATAATTTCCTGATCCTTATTTTTCATTAGGTAGCAACCAGGTTCAGTCGGCAAAACAGATAGTTTTAGTTTTAATTCGCTCATATAATCCCTTCTTTATATAAAAAAAGCCGCCGAATGGCGACTTATGACTTATGCGTGTTTTTCAATTAAAGCTGAAAGCTGTTCTTTAGGTTGGAATCCAACTACTTTGTCAACAGGCTCGCCGTCTTTGAAAAGAATTAAAGTTGGAATACTCATTACTTCATACTCACTTGCAGTTGCTTGGTTATCATCAACATTTAATTTAGCAATGTTTGCTTTTCCTTCAACTTCAGGTGCTAATTCTTCTAAAATTGGAGCGATCATTTTACAAGGCCCGCACCATGGTGCCCAAAAATCTACTAGTGTTAATCCACTGCCAACTTCTTCTTTAAAACTTGAATCGTTTACTTCAATAATAGCCATCTAAAACTACCTCCATTTTTATATTGATTTAAGTATACAACAATTTATTTTCTCACTCAACGGTATTGCTTAGACGAGGAAAACCAAGTACACAATGCCGCTTAAAAACATGATTATACCTACGGCTATCAGTATTTTAGCCAGTTTGTACATATCAAAATTATCCATACATTCACCTATTTCATTTCTACAATCGTCACACCAAAACCGCCTTCTGAAGGCATACCGCCTCTAAATGACGCGACCTTGGGATGGCGTCTCAAGTACTGCTGGACACCTTTTTGAAGTGCACCTGTTCCCTTACCATGGATAATTTCAACTTCAGCATAGTTAGAGAGCAAGACTTGGTCTAGGTACTGCTCTAATTTAATTAGCGCATCCTCATAACGCTCACCCCGAAGGTCCAATGTTCGATTGACTTGAGTTTTATTTTGACGGATAGTCACTGGTTTTTCAACCTTTTTGGCTTTCCTTTTCTTCACTTCGGACTTTTCTAACTTCATCTTGATGATACCCATCTGAACGGTGACTTCGTCATCACTTACGTCGATAATTTCTCCTTTTTGACCGTAAGTTAATACGTCTACTTCATCGCCGACCTCAAGTGTTTCGACTTTTTCATTTCTAATATCTTTCTTAATGTCTTTTTGATAATAGGCATCAGATAAGGCTTTTTTCTTATCGATAAGTTCATGTTCTTGAATGCTATCTACGCCTAATTCTTTCATCATTTCAAGCTCTTTGATGATTTCTTCTGCTTCGAGTTCTCTTTGTTTAACAATACGATTGGCTTCTTCTTGTGCCTTCGCAATCATTTTCTCTTTCATTTGATTGTATTGTTCATATTGATTACGTAGGTCTTGATAGAGACGCTCTGAGTCTTTAAGTAATTCAGTCGTTTCAATTTCTGAATCACGGGCCTTAGAAGTATGACGTTCAAGGGCAGAAATCATCTCATTGACTTCCATATTATCTCTGCCTGTTAAAGTTCTTGCACGCTCAATAACCGATTCTTCTAAACCGAGTTTAGATGAAATTTCAAAGGCGTTTGACTTACCTGGAATCCCCATCAACAATCGATACGTTGGAGAAAGACTTTCTACGTCAAATTCCATACTCGCATTCAAAACATCTTCACGCGTATAAGAGAAAGATTTAAGCTGTGGGTAGTGCGTTGTCGCAATGACTTTCGCTTGATTAGCCAGTAAGTATTCAATAATGCTAATCGCGAGAGCCGCACCTTCTTCAGGATCTGTTCCTGCTCCGAGCTCATCAAGTATGACAAGTGAATCACTGTTTACCCGTCTTAAAATATCAGATATGTTCACCATATGACTTGAGAAGGTCGACAGTGATTGCTCTATGGATTGTTCATCACCAATATCTGCATAGACTTCCTTAAATATCGATATCTCAGAGCCATCCCTTGCAGGTATAGGAATCCCTGCTTGTGCCATTAATACTGAAAGACCCGCTGTTTTAATCGTCACTGTTTTACCACCGGTATTGGGGCCAGTAATGATAACTGCTTGTGTCTTTTGATCTATAACGATATCATTCTTAACTGCTGTTTCTGCATCTAAAAGCGGATGATAGGCACTGATCAGTCGAATCGATTGATCATCGATAATCGTCGGCTTAGTCCCTTTAATTGAAGCCCCATACTTCGCCTTAGTAAAGACCATATCTATATGGTGTAAATTTTCATCATGCTGATAAAGCGCGTCAGCATAGCCAGCTGTTTCATTCGTTAAGTCACTCAGTATTCTAGTCACTTCAACTTGTTCTTTTTCTTTTAGCTGTGAAATATTATTTGTCAATTCGACAATCGCAGTCGGCTCGACATAAATCGTTTGTCCACTCTGCGATGAGTCATGAACAATACCTTTAAATTCACTACGATAGTCTACATTAACTGGAATCACGTAGCGTCCATTCCGAGTTGTTATTATACTATCACTTAGTTTTCTTTGGTTTTTTCTGACAATATCATTTAGACGATCTTTAACTTTTTGTTCTTCTGATCCGATCTTACGGCGAATTCTTAAGAGCTCTGAAGAAGCATGGTCTAAGACTGCGACTTCATCAACAGTCTCAGTAATTCTCTTATACAAGACATGAATATCTTCAAGATTTTCAATGTAACCCTTGATATATTCTAGGAAGATTTCATCCTCTTCAAAAGACCGTATTAAATTCTCTAGCATCTTTTTACGATTTAATATGCTTCTAATGCTGTTAAATTCACTCACACCTAAAATACTGCCGATTTCCGCTCGCTTGATATAAGGTTTGATATCACTAATTCCACCGAGTTCAACGTGCCGATGGCGTATCATAGTAGAAGCATCGTCAACTTCTAAAATGTTTCGCTCAATTAAGTCGCGGTCACGCTCAACTATAGAAAAATCAAGCGCTTCGCTTGTCTTTTTAGAGATTGCGAACGTTTTAAGTGTCTCGAGAATTTTATCGAATTCTAAAGTCTTAAATGTTTTTTCATTCATTTATATCACTCTGCTTACCTTTATTTATAAAATCTTTAAATGCCTGACGGCTCATCGTATTGATCACTTGAGACTTAGGTACAAAGCCTTTTTGTAAGGTCGTAACACCGTACTTCATAAAATCAAAATGGTCTGTATGATGAGCATCCGTGTTCACTGTGAACAGGTTGTCTTTATTAGAAATGACTGCACTCGATAGATCGAGTCGTTTTGGATTGGCATTTATTTCTAAAACAGTGCCTGTTTTTTTAGCATAGTCAAATAATGCTTCCATATTAACAGGATAACCCGCCCTTTGACCAATCAGGCGGCCAGTCGGATGGGCAATATGTCTGACGTAAGGATTATCCATCGCATTTTTCAAACGCTTCATAATCTCGTCTTCACTCTGCTGAAAACTAGAATGGATCGCAGCGATAACATAGTCCAGTTGCTTCAATACTTCATCATCATAATCGAGGCGACCATCTGCTAAAATATCCATCTCGATACCACTATACACATCGATATCATCATATTGCGCGTTAATCTTCTTAATTTCCTCTACTTGAGCTAACAATCGTGCTTCTGATAGCCCATTTGCCACTATCAAACTTTTTGAATGGTCGGTAATGACAATATAACTATAATTTTTCTCTCTTGCCTTCTCAACCATCTCGACTATTGAGTTGGCACCATCACTGGCGATTGTATGCATGTGGAGATCACCATTGATATCGTCTTCTGAAATAATTTCACTGATATCAATTTCTGTTTCTTTACCTGTTTCTCTCATACTCGGTGGAATATAAGGCAGATCGAAATAATCGTAAAATGCCGCTTCAGATTCAAATGTTTTTAAGCCATCTTTAGTTTCCACACCATACTCACTAATCTTCTCGCCACGCGCTTTCGCAATTTGACGCATTTTAACATTGTGGTCTTTTGACCCTGTAAAGTGCTGCAGTGTCGAAATATATTCATCACCTTGAACGAATCTAAAATCCACATTGATCTTATCAAAATCATGTTCAATCTCAATTGATAATTTCTTGTCACCACGAGATACGACATCACTTACAAAGTCCGCTTGTAAAATATGGTGGGTAAAACCCTCAATATCATTTGTCTTAACAATAAAATCTAAGTCCCTAGACGTCTCTTTTAGGCGCCTTGAACTTCCTGCCATATCGTATTGAACATCCTGGTCCATGTCGTCAATCGTCTTTGTAATCAGTGTCTTAAATTTGAGAATCTTATCGATTGGGTAACGCTCAGGACGGCTGAGCACGAGATCGATAGATTTTAATATATTCTCTTCAGTTTTCTTACCAAAACCTGGCATACTACTAATTTCATTGTTTTGGCAGGCCTTTTTTAATGCTTCTAGACTATCGATACCGAGTGCTTCATGAATTTTTGCAATTCTCTTTGGTCCAAGATTCGGTATTTTTAACATGCGCACTAGACCATTTGGCACTTTATCTTCCAGTTCTTTTAAGACGGTCGATTGTCCACTTTCAATAAATTCATTGATAACAGCTGAGGTACCCTTACCAATGCCTTTAATTGATGAAACATCATCAATTTCTTTCAGTGTTCGTTCATCACTTTCTAGTGCAGCTGCAGCTTTTCTATAAGCTGACACTTTAAAGCCATTTTCAAGGTTTAATTCCATATAGACTGCGATTGTTTCTAAGAGTCTAATCACATCTTTTTTTACCATAGTTTCCTCCAAAAAAAGAGCCATATTTCTATGACTCTACTTGTATCCATTCTATTAACTTATCGGAAATAATAAATGTGTGATCCATTATAAAGTTAGCAAGGCCTGATTCAACAATTGCTTGTTGAACTGGTGCAAATGGCACTGTAGCAACGAAGAATAAGATAACAGCAAGTACGTAAATGACTTCGATTAAACCAATTACACTACCGATGATACTTGTAATTAAACCACCAGAAGCTACTTGTTGGAAGTAATCAAACCCACTGACAATAATCTGAATGATAATCTTACTAATAATAAAGATGATGAAGAAAGCAAACATATAGTAGTAAGCATATTCTTGATTCGCCACGTTTTCTAATACTGGGTTTGGGGCTGCTGTCGATGGATAAGGCATCACCAAGTAAAAACGACTACCGAGTGTTTCATAATTAGTGGCTGCGATAATCACTGCAGCAATAGTGCCAATTAAATGTAAGGATTGTAGGATAATACCTCGACGATACCCTACAATTAACCCAATCAACAGAATGATTAATATTATAAATGTCATAGTTTAGTTCCCTTTTTTAAGCGCGTCCACTTCTCTTTCGAGTGCATCGCATTTTTCTTTTAACTTTATATAATCGTCCATTATATTACAAGCCGTAAGTACTGCTTTTCTAGTTGTATCTAGTCCTGGGCTCATCTTTGCAATCGCTGTAATCTTATCATTAACCTCTTCGGCTATATGCCTTAAATGTGCCTCGTCCTCAGAGCCTACTAAGGTATAATTCTCGTTGTAAATTCTTACAGATATGCGGTTTTTCTGTTCACTCATTCGACTTCGCCCCCTAATCTTTAGTCATGTCACACACACTATTATAGTTTATTCACATTATACTTATCCTGTTTTGTTTATTCAAGACAGAAGAAGTAGAATCGCACTCACTAACCGTGGTCAGTAAGTGCGAAATCATTATTATCTAATTGTATAACCCTTGTCAACGAGCGCATCGATAACTGGTTGATGAAGTGCTTCGACATCCTTATCCGTTAGGGTTTGTTCTCGATCTAAATAAGTTAGACGGAGTGCAACTGATTTTTTACCTTCTTCAATATGCTCACCTTGGTAAACATCAAAAGGATACACATCGATGAGATGTTTCGTTGCATTTGATTTCATCGTATCAATGATGGTTTGAACACTCACTGAATCTTCCACCTCTAAGGCGATATCTCTAGAAATTGATGGGTATTTTGGTAGAAACTCATATAAGATATTTCCAGTCTTGTATGAGAAGATTTCTTCTAGATTCAGTTCAAAAACAACAGTTTGACCGAGGTCATGTGCTTCAGCATAAGTTGGGTGAAGCTCACCAATTAGACCAACGACTTTATGATCTATAGTAATTTCAGCACTACGACCTGGGTGCAATTCATCAAATTGACTCGCACTGTGGAAATTGACTCGATCACTTAAATTCAACTTCTCAAAGATTGCTTCAACAATACCTTTTAAAGTGTAGAAGTCTGAGGCTTGACCTGATTTTTCCCATTGCGTCTGGTGGTGAATTCCAGTCATAAGACCTGCAATTTTCAACACTTCATCAGGGAGCTTATCTTGACCGTTTGTGACAAAGATATTGCCGATTTCAAATATGGCAACATTCTTTTGTTGGCGGTTCACATTATACGTTGTGTTGTCGACTAAGTGTGGAATGAGTGACGTTCTTAATATCGAACGGTCTTCACTCATAGGCATAAGTAATTTTAGGCCTTCTTTAATTTGTGTAAACTCTCCGATTCTATCCTCACTTGTCAGTGCATAGTTGATTGCTTCAGACAGGCCGTGAGCATTGAGTTGGCGTTTAATGACACGTACTTTTGCCTGTTCATCTGTCAGGCGTCCTGGTGTAATCTTACTGTATTTAGGTAGTGAAGATGGTACATTGTCGTAACCATAAATACGTGCGACTTCTTCAGAAATGTCCTCAGGAATTTTTAAATCATCTCGGCGAGATGGGACAATGACTTCAATCATGTCTCCTGATTTCTTAGCACCAAGCCCGAGTCGCTCTAAAGTATTTAAGATTTCACTCGACGGTAAATCCGTACCGAGACGATTGTTGATGAATGCTGCTGATGTTGTGATTACACTGTCCTCGAGATTAAGTACACCATCACTACTGATACCGTTAAGCGTTGTCGCACTTGCATACTTCTCCAAGAGGTAAGCCGCTCTATTTAATGCAGCGAGCACAAACTCGTGAGAAGGGCCCTTTTCAAAACGCATAGACGCTTCACTACGTAGGTTCAGGCGGCTACTTGTTTTTCTAACTCTTACTGGGTCAAACAGGGCAGATTCAATAACAACGCTAGTTGTCTGATCCGTTACTTCAGTATTTAATCCCCCCATGACACCCGCTAAGGCGATTGGATATTCACCATTAGTGATGACAATATCTTCAGCCGATAAAACTCGCTCTTTACCATCTAATGTTGTGAATTTCTCATTTTCTTCGGCACGTCGTGTCACAATCTCATCTGCTTGAATTCGATCTTTATCGAACATGTGTAAGGGTTGACCGAACTCTAAAAGGACATAGTTTGAAATGTCTACAACGTTGTTAATTGGTCGAATACCAGCTTTAATTAAACGCACTTGCATCCACAGTGGCGCCGGTTGAATCACAATGTCTTTAACTTCACGAAGGGCATAAAAAGGTACTGCACTAGAGTCTTCGTTTTTCACATTAATCGTCACTGTTTCTTCCGCTTCATTAACACTAATATTCGGTGCTTTTACTTCACCACCGAATAGTGCGCTGGTTTCATAAGCTGCACCAATCATAGATAAGGCGTCCTTACGGTTTGGTGTTAAATCAAAATCAAGGACTTGATCACTTAAATATAATGCTTCAAGTGCATCTTCACCTGGTGTTTGTTCAGTATTAAACATGAAGATACCATTCTTATATTCTTCTGGTACGAATTCTTCTTTAATGCCGAGTTCTTGAAGTGAACAAATCATACCCTCTGATTTTTCACCGCGAAGTTTCGCACGTTTAATTTTCACTCCACCAGGTAGACGACCGCCTGGAAGAACAGCAGCAACATATGAATCTGCCTTCACATTCGGTGCCCCGCAGACAATCTGTACTGTTTCCTCACCGACATCAACTTGACAAAGATTCAGTCTATCGGCCTCTGGATGTGGCTCGACTGATTTGACGTAACCAACAACGAGTTTCTTAACTTCTGATGTATAGTCGTCAATGCTATCGACTTCAATTCCGCCACGTGTTATCGTTTCTGAAAGTTCGTCAGTCGATACATTAATGTCTATAAATGTTTCTAACCATTCTCTAGATACTCTCATCTTTTTGACCTCCATCTTCTGTCGGAATAAATTGATCAATGAATCTAAGGTCATTGGTATATAAGTGTCTGATATCCTCTATTCCGTATTTTAGCATCGCCACACGGTCTGGACCCATACCAAAAGCAAAGCCTGAATATTCTTTCGAGTCAAAGCCAGCCATCTCTAGAACATTTGGATGAACCATACCGGCACCTAAGATTTCAATCCAACCTGTCTTCTTACATACGTTACAACCTGATCCTTTACACTTGAAGCATGAAATATCTACTTCGACACTTGGCTCAGTGAATGGGAAGTAACTCGGACGGAGTCTGACTTCACGGTCTTCACCGAACATTTCCTTAGCGAATAACTCTAAGGTCCCTTTTAAATCTGACAGGTGAATGTTCTTATCCACGACCAAGCCTTCGATTTGCGTAAATTGGTGAGAGTGTGTCGCATCATCACTATCACGTCGGTACACTTTACCTGGACAAATGATTTTCACAGGTCCGACACCATTGCTCGCTTCGAGCGTACGTGCTTGAACGGGTGAAGTATGCGTACGCAGTAAGATATCTTCAGATATGTAGAAGCTATCTTGCATATCTCTTGCAGGGTGTGCTTTTGGAAGGTTTAGCGCTTCAAAGTTATAGTAATCCTGTTCAACTTCATAGCCTTCTTTAATTTCGTAACCTAAACCAATAAAGAAGTCTTCAATATCATCGATGATTCGCGTAATTGGATGTGCCCCTCCAATTTCTGTAGAACGACCAGGAAGCGTCACATCAATTGTTTCATTGGCAAGCTTTTCATTGAGGGCCTCAGCTTTTAATTCAGCTTCAAGTTCATCAATTTCACTTTCTATTGAAGTTCTTAATTCATTTACCTTCTGACCGTATGCAGGTTTTTCTTCATTAGAAAGATTTTTCATATCTTTCATTAAGCCAGTCACATGACCTTTTTTACCGAGATATTCAACTTTTAGTTGAGTCAGTTCTTGTCTTGAAGAAACACTTTTTAACTGTGCTTCAAATTCTTTATACAACGTTGACATATTATCTGTCATTGCCCTTCATCTCCTCATTAAAAAAATAGAACTCCGTCCTTATATAAAAGGACGGAGTTCCGTGGTACCACCTAATTTTCTGCATGAAGCAGACACTTAAACGCATCTATATAAGGTGACGCACACCCCATAACTTCATCAATCAGATGAACACTGATTAAAACCGTACATTAATTTTCAGCTCTATTAATGTTCTCTTTGACGGTCTCTATAATCATTTATTTCTGACTTCTACCGAAGTATGTCTATAAAGTTGATACTATAATTATAACTAATTGTAACTTAAAATCAAGATTTAAAGTGATGCATGAGTATGGCTCCAGCAATCGCTACATTCAAGCTTTCACTGTCACCAGTCATATCAATTTTTGCATTGATGTCCATCAACTCGAGGGCTTCAGTAGATAAGCCTTTGCCTTCATTTCCTAAAACGAGCATGATATCATCATCCGGTTGTTGGAAGCTATCAATGTACACTGCATTGTCTAGCGCTGTACCTATCTTAATCCCCTTAAAGGCCATCGCTGCTTCTGAAACCTCCCGAGTGATAATATTTAAGTGGAAATGGCTACCTTGAGCTGCTCTTAGAACTTTAGGATTGTATGGATCTGCAGCTTTTGGTGTTAAAATTATTGTCTTAAAACCGAAAGCATCTGCAGTTCGAATTAAGGTGCCAAGATTACCAGGATCCTGAACATCTTCTAGAAGTAAGACGCGTTTATATGACAAACCAGTCGCTTTACTTTCCTTTAATACTGCAACAATACCAGGTGGTGTATCTAAAGTTGACAGTGATTTCATCACTTCATCGGTCACAAACATCGTACGTTGATTTGATAAGTCTAAGCCATGGTTAAAGCCGTCAGTAACAATGATTATTTCAATATCAACCTGACTTTTTAGAGCTTCTTCTACTAAGTGCACACCTTCAACCAGATACAAGCCTGATTTTTTACGGCCTTGTCTCGTGTTCAGTTTACGGTAGTTTTTTACTTGTTTATTATCCTTTGAGGAGATGACTTCTTTTACCAAATGATTTCGTCCACCTTACTGTCGTCGAGAGATTTAACGACTTCTTTTACAAGCTTGACTGCATTTTGGTAGTCTTCACGGTGCATAATAGAGACATTTGAGTGCATGTAGCGAAGTGGTACACCAATTGCAACTGATGGTACACCTTCGTTTGATACATGGAAAGAACCCGCATCAGTCCCACCACCTTGAATGACTTGAAGTTGATATGGAATGTCTTTTTCTGCTGCGACTTTTTGAATGTGTTTTCTAAACGGTACGTGGCCAATATTTGAGCCATCAAGTAAAAGTAAAAGTGGACCTTTACCTAAGTCACCTGTACCATTCGATGACTTCATTCCTGGTGTATCCATTGCAAGACCGACATCAACTGCGATAGCAAGGTCAGGTTTTACCTTGTTAGCGGCAACTTTTGCACCACGTAGGCCGACTTCTTCTTGTACTGTCGCACCTGATACTAAGTTAATATTTAAGTTGTCATCCTTTACAGCTTTTAATAAATCAATGGACAGTGCAGTCCCAAAGCGGTTGTCCCAAGCTTTTGCAAGCAAGTAGTTTTCATTAGCAAGCTCGGTAAACTCAGTATATGGTGTCACCATATCTCCAAGCTCTACACCCGCTTCTTTCGCTTCTTCTTTGGAAGCGACACCGATATCAATAAACATATCTTTAATTTCAACTGGTTTTTTTCTTTCTTCAGGCGTGAGTACATGTGGAGGTTTTGATCCTATCACACCAGTCAGCTGTTTTCCTTCACCTGTTGTGATGGTCATGCGCTGTGATAACATAACTTGGTTCCACCAACCACCGACAGGTGAGAATTTTAAGAATCCATTATCATCAATTTCAGTGACCATAAAGCCGATTTCATCTAAGTGTCCACCAACTAAAATAGTCTTACTACCCGATTCACTACGTTTCTTACCAAAGATCCCACCTAAGTTATCTTCAATAATTTCATCACTTAAAGGTTCAATATAGGCTCTAACCTTGTCTTTGACTGCTGATTCAAAGCCAGCAATACCATTGACGTCTGTTAAATCTTTTAACATTTCGAGTTGTTTATCCATTTAATAATGCTCCTTTTTAGTTCCTTATTTGTAGTTTATCATATTTATAAAAATGATAAGCACCCTAATCAGGGTGCTTACTGTATTTGCCTAAGATTTAGGATAGCCATATTCAGCTTTATTTTCTTCTTCATGAACACGTCTATGCCAGAATGTTTCACCTTTAAGACCATCATTCTCACCTGGTCTGTAAACAATCTCACCTTCAAGCTTACCTTGTTTCTTAAGTTTGTATTGACGCTCGTAATCCTTGAAGACTGCTAGCGTCGGTTTTTGAAGAATGAGGATACCGATGACGTTAATCCAAGCCATCATACCGACCCCGACATCACCCATCATCCATGCAACATCAGCTGTTGATAGTGTACCGTACACTGCAGATGCAATTAGAGCGACACCTAATACTGGTTTTAACCAAGTCAGCTTACCTCTGGTAATATACATGACGTTGGTTTCTGCAATATAGTAGTAGGCCAAAATCGTTGTATAACAGAAGAACAGTAAGGCAAAAGCAATAAAGTATGAGCCAAAGCCTATAAAATCAATATTGAATGAATCTTGGTTTGAGAAGGCTTTATCGATACTGGCTTGAGTAAAGGCAACCGTACCACTGACATCTCGACTACCATCCGCTGCTTCTTGATATACCCCATTGTCCACTATGAGTCCACCGTTATCATCTGATACGTTGTACATTCCTGTCATTAAAATCATTAAGGCAGTCGCTGTACAAACAAATAATGTGTCAATATATACAGAAAATGATTGTACTAACCCTTGTTTAGCTGGGTGAGATACTTCAGCTGCACCAGCAGCGTGCGCGCCTGTACCTTGCCCTGCTTCGTTTGAATATAGACCACGTTTGATACCGATCATAATCATGGCACCGAGAATACCTGCAAACTGTTGTTCTAAACCAAATGCACTTCTAAAGATCAATGCAAGTAATGCCGGTACTTCAGAGATGTTCATAATTACAATGATGACAGCTACTATTATGTAAGCAACAGCCATGAACGGTACTAAGATGGTTGCAACATTTGCAATTGACTTGATTCCACCAAAGATAACAGCACCTAATATTAAAGCAATAAATACTCCAATCATCCAATTATCAATTGGAAAAGCGTTGACTGCAGAACTTGCGATTGAATTTGACTGAATCCCAGGTAAAAGAATACCACAAGAAATAACTGTAACCACCGCAAACAACATACCGTATATCTTACCGAAGGTACCACCTATCCCCTTTTCTAGATAGTAAGCCGGTCCCCCGCGGTACTGTGCGTCTTCCCTTTGCTTATAAACTTGCGCGAGCGTCGATTCAGCGAAGGCACTACCCGCACCTAAAAATGCTATCAGCCACATCCAGAACACTGCACCCGGACCACCAAGGAAAATTGCTGTTGATACACCGACGATGTTACCTGTACCCACTCGTCCAGCTAGTGTTACAGCGATTGCCTGAAAACTTGAGATCCCTTGATCCGATTTCTCCCCTTTTAACATAAGACGCAACATGTCTTTTAAATATCTCACTTGGAAAAATTTCATTCTAAGCGAGAAATATAGTCCGACGACCACTAATAAGACAGGCAGTGGCCAGCTCCAAACTATACCGTTTAAAAACGATACTATTGTCTCCATAATAAGACTCCCCTTTGTTTCTCCCTTTATTTATATATCAAATTACCTTTCAAATATAGTCCATTTAACCGCTCATGTCTATAGATTTTTTGAAATTTTGTTATCGCTTACAATGTTGATACATCAAGGAATTCTTCAATCACAAGCCTAGTGTACGATTGAGGGATTTCGCGCTTTGGTGGAGGGTTGAAATCGTATTTTTCTCGAGTTCTCACAAACTCACCGAATTCCACAAAAAAATCCCTTGATTTTAAATCAAGGGATCACGCTGATATTTTTTAATTAATCTATAGGCAATAAATATAACGACAGCTGTTACGACTATTAAGCCACTATACATGAGCCAAGGGTTAGTTAACAGGCCTGCTTGCATCATTGCAGCTGTAACATTTGCGAGTGCGTGTAGCAATATCGCAAGTGGGTATAAATACCATTTTCCTTTCATCATGACCGCACAAAAGACAATGACAGACAGCGCGATGTGTAGACTCATAGCGATGATGCGTTCAAAAATTGCGAGTAAATACATATACCATGCTTGGCTATTTACCAATTCTTCAGTTGGAATCGGTATATCATTTAATAGTGATGATCCGGAGTTCACCATAAAGGCAATAATAATAGAATTTACCATAGCAAGTCCGACGACTAATATAGCTTCAATCCCACCGTGTCCGATACCGTAAGAGATGGCACTGTCAATATCCTTATACCATTTCTTTGTGATTAAAAAGGCAAGCAATCTTCCTGTTTCTTCAAATATTCCTGCTGCAAGTACACCATATAAAACAAATAGCCATGGTGAATGATCTCTTAAGGGCACACTACCATCTACTCCAGGGTTGAGTACAATCATATGTAAGATTTGCTCTAATACTAAAGCAAATACGACAAATACTAGAGTCCCTATTAAGATAGGAGGCCACCGTGTTTTAAATTTAAAACGTAATACAAGTATGAAGATAAATGGTAAAAGGACCGTAACCAATGCGGTGATGCCCATCATAATTATTTCTGAGTTCTCAATCATATGTATACCTCCATTTAAAAGCATAACAAAAAAGCTCCCAACAATGGGAGCTTATAATACAATTAGTTTAAAGCTTTTTTAGCTTGTTCTACGATTTCACCAAATGCTTTATCATCTGAAATTGCAATTTCAGAAAGCATTTTTCTGTTGATATCGATGCCAGCAACTTTAAGACCGTTCATTAGACGGCTGTAGCTGATGTCGTGGTTACGTGCAGCAGCGTTGATACGTGAAATCCATAATTTACGGAATTCGCTTTTCTTCTGTTTACGGTCACGGTATGCATACTGACCTGATTTGATGACAGCTTGTTTGGCTGTTCTATATAAAGTGCTCTTCGCACCAAAATAACCTTTTGCTTGTTTTAATACTTTTTTACGTCTTTTACGTGAAGTTAAACCATTTTTTACGCGAGCCATTTCTAACTCCTCCTTTTAATATATTATTTTGCAGATTTAGCTAATAAGTGTACTAAGCGTTTCGCATCAGATTTAGCAACTAATGCAGATTTTCTTAAGTGGCGTTTTTGTTTAGTTGTTTTGTTAGCAAATAAGTGACTTGTGAAAGCTTGTGAACGTTTGAATTTGCCTGTACCAGTTTTCTTAATTCGTTTAGCATAGCCTTTATGCGTCTTCATTTTTGGCATGATAAAACCCTCCGATTATATATTATTTTTTATCCTGAAATGGTGCAACGACTAGGAACATTGAACGACCTTCCATTTTAGGACGCTGTTCAATCTGACCGTCTTCTTTAAGTGCTTCAGCGAAGCGCTCAAGTACTTTACGACCGATATCCTTGTGTGTAATTGCACGCCCTTTAAAGCGAATTGAAACTTTTACCTTGTCTTCTTTAGCAAGGAATTTTTTTGCATGACCTAATTTCGTATTAAAGTCGTGTTCTTCAATCGTTGGTGATAAGCGAATTTCTTTAAGGTTAATGACCTTTTGTTTCTTACGAGCTTCTTTTTCTTTCTTCTGTTGCTCATACTTATACTTGCCGTAGTCCATGATACGTGCAACTGGTGGTTTAGCATTCGGAGCGACTAAAACAACATCGAGATTTGCTCTCTCTGCGATTTCCATCGCTTCTCTAGTGTCTTTGATTCCCATCTGTGAACCATCAGGACCGATTAAACGAACTTCTTTAGCGCGAATACGGTTATTGATCAGTGTTTGATCTTTAGCTATGTTTAGCACCTCCATAATATTTAACGAACAAAAAAGCGAGTGCATCATCATGCACCCGCTTCAGAAGTAGAGATACAATTGTTATTGCATCTCTTTCCCAATTTACCCAGTCACTCAAGCGTTCAAGGGTGTGAAGCGGGAGCTTCAACTTGTCCGTTTCTTTCAACTCTTAATACTGTACACGAAGAGTTTCCGAATGTCAATTTTATTTTTTCAATCTAATTTCATCAACAAGCTGGTAGACAAAGTCTTCTTTATCGTGTGATTCTTGTTTCTCTTCACCGTACTTACGCACGTTGACTTCAGAGTTGTCTTTCTCCTGGTCACCGACAACAACTTGATAAGGAATTTTCTTCATCTGAGCGTCTCTAATCTTATATCCCATCTTCTCATTGCGGTCATCGATGTGGACACGGATTCCTTGGCTCTTCATATCATCATAGATTTCTCTAGCATAATCGTAATGAAGATCCACGTTTACTGGAATGATTTCCACTTGATTTGGTGCAAGCCATAATGGGAAGTTACCTTTATATTCTTCAGTTAAGAAGGCAACAAAGCGTTCCATTGTTGATACAACACCGCGGTGAATTACAACTGGACGATGTTCTTCCCCATCTTTACCAATGTATGTGAGATCAAAACGTTCTGGTAAGAGGAAATCTAGTTGTACAGTTGATAGTGTTTCTTCCTTACCTAGGGCAGTTTTAACTTGGATATCTAGTTTCGGTCCGTAGAAGGCCGCTTCACCAACTGCTTCAATGTAAGTCAGACCCATTTCGTCGACCGCTTCTTTTAACATCGCTTCCGCGCGTTGCCACATATCGTCATCGTCGAAGTATTTTTCCTTATCTTCTGGATCACGGTAACTAAGGCGGAATTTATAATCTTCAATCTTGAAGTCTTTATATACTTCTTGGATTAACTCAACAACTCTAATAAATTCCTCTTTAATTTGATCTGGGCGAACGAAGACATGCGCATCATTTAAGACCATACCACGTACACGTTGTAGTCCACTCACTGCCCCACTCGCTTCATAGCGGTGCATCATACCAAGTTCTGCAATTCTAATTGGCAGTTCACGGTAAGAGTGACGTTCATTTTTATAGATCATCATGTGGTGCGGGCAGTTCATCGGACGGAGCACAAGCTCTTCATTACCCACTTCCATCGGTGGGAACATATCATCTTGATAGTGATCCCAGTGTCCACTTGTCTTATATAAGTTAGAGTTGGCCATAATCGGTGTGTAGACGTGGTTGTAGCCAAGTGACACTTCCTTATCGACAATATAGCGTTCGATTTCACGGCGAATTGTTGCACCATTTGGTAGCCATAATGGTAAGCCAGCACCGACAAGTTGGTTATTTTCAAAGAGTTTCATCTCTTTACCAATCTTACGGTGATCACGTTCACGACGCTCTTCTAGTAAGTCCATATAGGCTGATAATTCTTTTTTATCGAAAAATGCTGTGCCGTAAATACGTTGTAGCATCTTGTTATTTGAGTCCCCACGCCAGTATGCACCCGCTGTAGAAAGTAACTTAAAGACCTTAATCTTAGAAGTACGAGGCACGTGTACGCCGCGGCACAGGTCTGTAAATTCACCCTGGCTATAGACTGTCACGAGCTCATCTTCAGGAATGGCATCGATGAGTTCTTGTTTATAAGGATCATTTTCAAAGAAAGTTTTTGCTTCATCTCTCGATAAAACCTTACGCTCAATCGGAATGTTCTCATCGACAATACGTTTCATTTCTTTTTCAATTTTAGGAAAGTCTTCTGATGAGATATTTTTATCGATGTCGAAGTCGTAATAGAAACCTTCTTCAATGACTGGTCCAACACCAAAATGTACATCACCGTATAGGCGTTTTAGAGCTTGCGCCATGAGGTGTGCAGTAGAATGGCGGAGGATTTCTAATCCTTCCTCACTTTTGTTTGTAATCAATTCAACTTCTGCACCCTGTTCTAAGGGGCGTGTCAAATCAAAAAGTTCACCATCCACTTTTGCAGCTAGTGATGCTTTCTTTAATCCAGGACTAATTGAAGCGGCAATTTCTTCTGCAGTTACACCAAAATCAAAAGATTTTACATTACCATCTGGAAATCTAATTTCAATTTGTTCAGTCATTTTAATCATCCTTTCAAATTTAAATAAAAAAACGCCCCTATATAAAATATAGGGGCGTTTTTACGCGGTACCACCCTGATTCACATACATGAGTATGCCTCAGCTTGGAGATAACGGTCCAGGCCGGCTTCCGATTAAGGAAACAAAATCAAAGGTAGTAACAATCCGCAGTTTATATGCATGTCTCAGCACATCATACACTCTCTAAAATAAACTTATAAAAATTGTCTTGTCCTTTGGATACATTAATGAAATGTAAGATTCATTATACACGATTTTTAATGTAAATCAAGCTATGACTGTCTTAAGTTGTCACCAGTAAGTTTCACTTCTTCACACAAGGCACGAATACGCTCAATCATACGGAGTGCCTTAGTCTCTTCTCTACCATTTGTTTTTGTATAACTATAGCGTCCTTTAAGCTCATCAACCCGAAAATTAGAACTGATAAAGGTTGGGAGCTGCTCCACCATACGATAGTTTAAAATACTCGTGATCACTTCATCTCTAGACCAAGCCGTTACATCTTCAGCGCCTAGGTCATCGAGAATTAAAACTTCTGCGTTTCTTATAGCTTCATAACGTGCATTTGAAGACCCATCGTTAAATCCAGCCTTTAAGTCTCTTAAAATTTCCGGGACATAAATCATCATAGAAGAGATGGACTTTTCCTTAAGCTCATTGGCAATACAGCCGAGTATATAAGATTTACCAATACCAAACTCACCGTAAATATAGAGTCCACGGTAGTCCTCACCACGTGCAATTTTTGCAGCACGTCCAATAGCATTTTCTAAAATTTCACGTCGGTCATCATTTAAGTAAATCGTTTCAAAGGTTGCTTCTCGGACGTCACGTGGAATATGAAAACTTTGGATAAGACTTTCTCTCTTTAGGAATTCTTCGTATTTCTTTCTAACTGGACACTTTTTATAGACCATATTGAAGCGGCCTTGTCGAATTTCTAAGTTAAAGATATAGCCATCTGGATGACTCTTACACTTCCCATTTTCAGTAGGTTCGCATTCGTTTTTCTGATTGATGTAATGCTTAAGAATCATCAGATCATTTTGAATCATTGAACGTGTGATTTCACCTTCATGCTCATTCATAAATGCCTGCATCTTCGGATGATTGACCACTTCTTCATAGATTCTTTCATTATTTTCAGCTATCTTTTGTGAGTTTTTTAAATAGTTACTTAAGGGTTCCATCGACTCACCTAATTCTCTCTAAATTTTTTAATTAAATCACTAAAACTCTTATCATCTTTTAAAGTTTTTGGTGGTTCATCAGATTTTTTAGTTTCTGTTTTTCTCTTAGTGTTTTCTTTTTTCTCTTTTAACCAAGACGGATCTGTTTCACCTTGAGCGTATCTTTGTTTCTTAAATTTAGACTGTTCCTGAACCTTAGCCTCACGAAAGTCCATAATCGATTTATAAGCCTCTGCTGCTGTTCTATAGCCTTCTTTTTCCCAGTTTTCAGCAATCGTCATCACATAGCGAAGCGGTAAGTCCCCGTCTTTCATTTGAATTGTATACTCTAAGAGCATGTTGATGACACCATTTTCTAAGCCCGTCTTAGTGATCACTTCTGTCACCACTTTAAGATCGTTTTCAGATGGTTTATAATTTCTTAAATCATTAATGCGAGCAAGTGGACTCACCTTATCTAAACTTTCGAGATAACCAAGATCCTCATCTTCTGTCTGGTCATCCGTCGAGGTTTTAAAGGTCGGTACGACTCTACCATATTCTTTTTGATAATATTTTCTAGCCTCTCGCTTTAACTGTTCTTGGTCAATCCCAAATTGCGGGCTCGTTGACTGCAGTAAAATCTGTTTAAGATCATAGGCATTTAAATTAAATAATTGACTCAGTTGTACAATCAACTTCTTAACATCTTTAGAGAAAAACTGCTTATCTATTCTCGTACCCTTAAGGTGAGTGAACAATACCTCGAAGTCAAAATCATCTAGATCAATGGTTGGTCCACGACTCTTGTCATTCTGTTTAAAGTTTTCATTTGAAACCGTAAATCCTTCTTGACTCGTATGGTGAAAGACATCAGTGAACTTTTTAGTCACTTCTGTGTGATCATCTGGTAATGAAGGATATGTCAGCTCCTTCTTCTTTTTATTATATTTCTCAGAACCGACCTGACTATAGAGATACATAGACAACATAGGATCCTTAAAGAAATCTTCAGCTGTCAGTGGCTGTTGAAGTCTGTAAATGAAACGATCTGAATGTGCTTCATTTGAAACGTAAGTTCTAAGTAAACCAATTGCCTCTAGCTTATCAAGACCACTTTCAAAGTCAGTTAAGGTCATGGACAATTCATCCATAAATTCTCTATGGAATCTAATATCTAAAGATTCTGTCTGTCTTGTAGATTGGTGTAGATACATATAGATTGAGAAAGTTGTCGGACCAATCAGTGGCAAATATATCATACTTAAAATATCGTATTGATCCTCTGACAACCTAAAGGATTTATAGACAATAAATTCCGTATTTGGTTTTAAACGGTCATTAAATTTCATTATCGGTCTTACCCTTTTCAAGATTTTTCACGATATCCATCAACTGATCGATATCTTTAAACTCTCTGTAGACTGATGCAAAGCGAACATACGCGACTTGGTCGAGTGTAATGAGTTCGTCTATAACAGATTCACCAATATCATTAGATGAAACCTCTGATTTATTTAAATTTCTTAAAGTTGCTTCTACATTATCCGCACGTTTTTCTATTTCTTCATAGGGAATGGCCCGTTTCTCACAAGCTTTTAAAAGACCATCAAGTACTTTTGCTCGGTCGAACACTTCCCTCGTCCCATCTTTTTTAATTACAACCAAGGGTGACAGTTCCATTCTTTCAAAAGTTGTAAAACGCGTCCCACAGTTGTCACATTCTCGTCGACGGCGAATTGCATTCATCTCATCTGCATGTCTTGAGTCCACAACTTTTGAACTGGTATGTCTACAATTTGGACATCTCATATGATGTTCACCTCTTTTGATATAAATACTTAACCTATTATAACACTGAAGTACATAAACTTAAAAAGTAAAAAACGATAAACCCCGAGCACCTCGGAATTTACCGTTTGTAAGTAATATTTAAACTTCTACTGTGTAATTTTCTCTAACTGGCATTGCTTCTAAATGCTCGCTTCCTTTTTCTTTAACACGATTTTCTTTCTTAACATGAGAGTTTTGAAAAGCTTCAGAATTCACCCAAGCATTGAAGTCTTCTGTTGTCTTCCAGCCTGTTAAAACAGTGAGTTTTTGTTCATTTTTAATGAGCATAAAGCCTGTGAATCCTTGGTAATTGTCGACATTTCCTTTACGGTTAGAGAATCGTTCAATGAGTGTCTCAACATGATCCGGTTTTACGACAAAGTTGTTCGTCGCAATGTGACCAGCTTGTGAAATATCACCGTCGTGTATGATGATATCGTAAGTTTCATCCTTATAAGTCACACTGGATTCATTAAGTTCGAGTACTGTATTCTGACCGTCTGAATTGATAAGTTTCATGTCTCTACCTCCGTTATTTGTTACTTCTATTATAACAAAAAAAGAGAGCAGTCTCAGCTGCTCTCCCATGTCGAATTTGTTAAATATCTTTAGCAATCATTTCAGCAAGTTCAACACATCTCACTGAGTAGCCCCACTCGTTATCGTACCAAGAAAGTACTTTAACTTTGTTGCCATTCATAACCATTGTAAGGTCAGAGTCAACAATTGAGCTACGTGGATCTGTATTGAAATCTCTAGATACTAATGGTTGTTCACTTACACCAAGAATACCTTTCATTTGACCTGATTCATATTTTTTGAATACTTCATTGACTTCTTCTTTAGTGACCTCTTTTTTAAGATCTACAACTAGGTCAACAAGTGATACGTTTGGTACAGGTACTCGAAGTGCCATACCATCTAATTTACCTTCAAGTTCAGGTAAAACAAGTGCAGTTGCTTTTGCAGCACCTGTTGATGTTGGAATAATATTCTCTGCAGCTGAACGCGCACGACGTAAGTCCTTGTGCGGGTTATCGAGATTTTGTTGGTCATTTGTATAAGCGTGAACTGTTGTCACGAGACCATTGTCGATTCCAAACTCATCGTTCAATACTTTAGCAACTGGTGCTAAGCAGTTCGTCGTACATGAAGCATTTGAGAAAACATCATATGATGACGTATCTAAAGTCGCACAGTTTACACCGCGTACGAGTGTTTGTACGTTACCACCTTTAGATGGTCCAGTAAGTAAGACTTTTTTTGCACCCGCAGTAATATGTGCTTGTGCTTTGTCTCCATGGTTAAACACACCTGTTGCTTCGATAACGACATCGATGCCAAGATCTTTCCATGGTAAGTTTTCAGGATTGCGGTCACTTGTAACAATGACTTCTTTACCATCAACAAGTAAGTTGTCGCCTGAAACTTCAACATGCTTGTCCCATTTACCATGAGTTGAGTCGTAGTTAATAAGATGTGCCATAGTACTTGCAGGGTGTGTCGCGTTAACCGCAACAAGTTCAAGTTCTTCAGATTCGCTAACGATTCTAAAGACCATTCTACCAATTCTACCTAAACCATTAATTGCAACTTTTTTCATCACTAGAGCTCCTTTAAAAGTTCATTTTTCATAAATAGTATAACACATTTAAAGCTATCATTGAACGCGTTTTCACATAGTTTTTAATGTCTCTAAAAATTTATTAACTTGTTCATACAATTCATCAAGTTTACCGTTGTTGTCAAAGACGATATCACTTTTACTCGCCTTATCACTTAAAGGCATCTGACTATCAATTCTTGAGACCGCATCGGAGCGGCTTAGATTATTTCTCTCACTTAGACGCTCAATTTGAACATCTCGGTCCACGTAAACTGTTATGATAAGGTCGCATCGTGAATCGAGACCATTTTCAAATAAGAGTGGAATATCTAAAAAGACATGCCCTTTTTCTTTAAATCTCTCTTCGTCACTATTCATCATCTGACGAATTAAAGGATGTACAATGACATTTAATTTCTTCCGCTTTTCTTCATCATTAAAGATGATATTTCCAAGTTTTTTTCGGTTTAAATTCCCTGACTCATCGACGATATCTTCACCAAATTCTTCAATGATTTCGGGAATTGCGGGCCCATTTTTTTCAGTCGTCTTTCTTGAGTAAACGTCAGCATCAAGCACTGTAAATCCTTGATCTTTTAAGTAGTTACTGACGGTCGTTTTACCGCTCGCAATGCCGCCAGTTAAGCCAATTACTTTATACATTTCGGTCACCTCTGACAAGTTGTGCAATAGTATGTGTTTCTAGTATTGATCACTTTCGTTTTTAAAGGGTGACCAAGCGGACAAGTGTCTCGCCCGTACACCTTGAAACTGTGCTGCATTTCACCTTTTCCACCGGTAACACTGCGGTAGTCAGAAATCGTTGAACCCCCGTGTGATAAGGAAAGTTCAAAGACTTCGGTAATTTTATCGAAGAGTTCATTGAGTCGTTTATTTGAAACGTTTTTTACCTTTCTAGTCGGTAAAATATGCGCTAAATACAGACTTTCAACGGCGTAAATATTACCGACACCTGGAATCACAGTACCATCCATAATTGCTGCTTTTATAGCTTTTTCACTAAATCGCTTTGTTCTTAAGGTCTCTATAAAGTGTTCCTGACTATGTTCATCAGTATACTCTGGTGCCATTCTCATAAATGGTGGAAACTCACTTAGCTGATTATGCGTATGCATCTCCCCGAATCGTCTAATGTCTGAGTAGATCAATTTTTGACCGTTATCAAGGGAGAAAATCACTTGAGCATGTTTTTTAAAGTTAATCTCTTGGATGTCATCAAGCTGATTCACTACAAAATAGGCACCTGACATTCCCAAATGGCTGACCAGATGGGTCGTCTCATATTCATCTGATAATAAAAAGTACAGATACTTACCACGTCGACCGGTATGGATGATCGTCTTACCTTTAACTTTGCTAATAAAATGAGTTAAGTCCTCTTTAACAATCGTTCTTTTTCCACTTTCAAATCCCTTATAAATATATTGAGATAATTCTACGTCAATAATCTTTTGACCACGTATGGGGTCTAACTCTCTTTTTACCAATTCAACTTCCGGTAATTCCGGCATTTACTACACCTACTTTACTTCGTACCAATCTTTACCATAGCCCGCATCCACTTTCAGTGGTACGCCAATATCTAAAGCATCTTCCATAATTTCAGTAATTATAGGTATGAATGCTTCTACTTGGTCTTCTGGAATATCAAAGATCAATTCATCGTGGATTTGTAAGAGCAATTCAACATCAAAGCCTTTCGCCGCTTCACTTTTAGCAAATTTCACCATAGCAAGTTTAATAATATCTGCAGCAGACCCTTGAATCGGTGAATTCATTGCCGTTCTTTCAGCGAATGAACGTGCGTTAAAATTACGACTATTTATATCTGGTAAGTAGCGGCGTCTGTGTAAGAGCGTCGTTACATAACCATCTCTTTTCGCATCTTGAACCACATCATGCATGAAGGTCTTTACTTCTTTAAATGAATTTAAGTAAGTCTCTATAAATTGCCCAGCTTCTTTTCTTGTAATACCAAGGTTTTGACTCAGTCCATAGTCGCTAATACCGTAGACGATACCAAAGTTTACTGCCTTGGCATTTCTTCTCATAAGTGGCGTGACCTCGTCTAAATCAACACCGTAGACCTCCATGGCAGTCTTCGTATGAATGTCAATGTCATTGGTAAAAGCTTCCATCATTGATTCATCTTTAGTAATAGCAGCGAGTACACGCAACTCAATTTGTGAGTAGTCGAGCCCAAGTAAGACATTACCTGCTTTTTTCGGCACAAAGGCTTGTCTAATTTTTCTACCTTCTTCTAAACGAATCGGTATGTTTTGTAGGTTCGGTTCAATACTAGATAAGCGTCCAGTTTGAGCCAAGGTCTGATTAAAACGCGTATGAATGCGTCCATCCTCAGAAACCTCACTCTGTAGTCCTATGACATAGGTAGACTGTAGCTTGGAAATTGTCCGGTAGTGCAAGATGTATTCAATGATTTCATGCTTATCTTGTAGCTGCTCAAGGACGTCCACTGCTGTTGAGTAGCCGGTCTTTGTCTTCTTAATTACAGGTAATTCGAGCTTTTCAAATAGAATGACACCGAGCTGTTTAGGAGAATTAATATTGAAAGTCTCACCAGCAAGTTCATATATTTTAGCTTCAATTTCCTCTAGCTGACCGGCAAGTTCTGCCTCCATTTTTTCTAGGCGCTCTTTTTCTACCTTTATACCTTTTAATTCCATCTGTACTAATACTTTAGATAGCGGAATTTCAAGATCATGCCATAAATCATACATCTCATCGGCTTTTAACTTATCAGACATTACGTTTTTAACTTGATGAATGGCTTGAACCTTATCCGCTAAAAAGTTAAGCGTTTCTTCTTCTGTCGGTGTCTTTTTCTTACGGCCCTTACCGTAGTGGAAGTCATCGCTATTGATAGAAATGTTAAAGTCCGCAACTGTTTCAGCAACATCGATGATTTTCTTAGATGGATTAATGAGAAAACTACCGAGCATTATATCTTCGGTAAAGTCCTCAAAATCAATATCTAAGTGATGTAAAAGTGCGATTTGTCTTTTTAAATCATAGGTATTTACGGATTCCCTAGAACTTAAAAAGTCAGCCAAAGTTGTATTGTCGACGTCTGAAATAGCTTTTACGTATACATATTCACCATCTGTAATACTGATAAATTCCGGTTTTAATTTAATATAATTATCACCATGAACTTCTAAAAATACACTGATATCTTTTGAAAAGTCATTAAGATGATCTGTTTCTTTTGCAGTAAAAGCCTCAACTTCATCGACTTCTGTCGCTTCCATATTATCTAAGAGCGAATTGAACTCCATCTCTTTAAACAAGTCATATTTCTCTTCTGAATCTTCATTTTTAAATTTCAGACTTTCAAGGTTAAAGTCAAAAGTCATCTCACGATATATTGTAGCAAGTTCCTTACTTAACAGTGCAATATCTTTGTTGTTGCTTAAATTTTCATTTAGCTTTTTAGCAGTGACCTGATCTAAATTTTCTATTACATTTTCAACACTACCGTGTTCTTTTAAGAGTTTGACTGCTGTCTTCTCCCCTACACCAGGAACACCGGGGATATTGTCCGACTTATCTCCCATCAATCCTTTTAAGTCAATGATTTGCTTTGGTTTTAAACCATCATACACTTCAGCCACATGTTCTGGTGTATACACTTCAATATCCGTAACACCTTTTTTAGTAATATAAACTTTAGTATGATCAGATGCGAGTTGTGTTAAGTCCTTATCGCCTGTTATGACAATCGTTTCAAAGCCTGCTTCATCAGCAAGCTTTGTCCATGAACCGATAATATCATCAGCCTCATAGTCTTCATGTTCAAAACGCTTTATACCGTAGGCATCTATTAACTTTCTAATCGGCGCAAACTGTTCACCTAATTCAGGTGGTGTCTTCTGTCTGCCACCCTTATATTCCTCGTATTGCTTATGTCGAAAAGTAGACTTACCGGCATCAAATGCCACTAAGAAATAGTCCGGATTCTCTTCTTTGATTACTTTTTCTAAGAGGCGTGCATAGCCAAATACAGCGTTGGTATGCAAGCCACTTTTATTTGTTAACAGTGGTAATCCGTAAAATGCACGGAATGCGATACTGTTACCGTCCATGAGAATTAATTTCGCCATAATAATCTCCTTTGAATTGCATTCTTACTTTAAAGTATACCGTTCATTATAGGGTTTAGCCAAATAAAAATACACCTCCTGTATTAAACAAGAGGTGCATTAATAACATCTACTATCACTAACTTATTTATGTTAGTAAAGTATTGGTGAATCTGGACCGAGTGGCATACCGAGTAGGCTCCACACGATCAACATGATTGCCCAGAATATAAAGAAGAAAATTGAGTATGGTAACATCACTGAAATCAATGTACCGATACCGATATTCTTATCGTATTTTTGAGCAAAGGCAATAATGATTGCAAAGTACGTCATCAATGGTGTAATGATGTTTGTACTAGAGTCTGCAACACGGTAAGCCATCGTCGTCATCTCTGGTGAGTAACCCAGTTGCATTAGAATTGGTACGAAGATCGGTGCCATCATAGCCCATTTCGCACTTGCACTACCAATGAACAGGTTAATTAGTGCTGTAATTAACATAAAGCCAACTAAGAGTGGAATACCCGTTAAGTTCATACTTTCTAATAATTCAGCACCGTAAACACCAATTACGATTCCAAGGTTAGATTCTGTGAAGTATGCAACAAACTGACCTGCTGCAAATGCTAAAACGATAAACATACCCATAGACGCCATCGTATCACTCATTTGACCGGCAACGTCCTTATCGTTTTTAATACTCTTCGTTACGATACCGTACACGACACCTGGAACGAAGAAAAGAATCGCAATAATTGGTACAAGTGAACTCATGAATGGAGATTGGATAATCGTATCCATGTAGTTACCTAAGTCATCTGATCCACGCATTGGTGAGTTCGGTAGAACAACGAGTAGTAAGGCTAAGGCAAAACTGATAACTACTGATACTCCAGCCCAGATTAAACCTTTTTTCTCAACCGGTTTAAGTGTCTGCATATCATCAGTTTCTTCACCCATTAACTCTTCTTCTTGTTCCTTAGTCATCTTGAATGAACCTAAACGCGGTTCAACAATTCTAGCAGATACAAACCAACCGACTAATGTCAGTAAGAACACACTTAAAGCAATGAAGTACCAGTTCATCGCGACATTAATCGTATCTGCGTATGCTGGATCTATTACTGATGCTGCTGCAACAGTAATTTCTGCGAGCATTACATCTGTACCACTTAAGAGTAAGTTTGCAGAGAAACCTGCAGATACACCGGCGAATGCAGCTGCTAAACCTGCTAGTGGGTGTCTACCTAAAGCAAGGTATAGTAGTGCACCAAGTGGTGGTAAAACAACATAACCAGCATCAGACGCTACTGACGACATAATACCTGCAAACACTAGACCTGCAGTAATTAAGTTTTTTGGAATCGATAACACAAAACCTTTTAAAGCGGCACCGATTAAACCAGAACGCTCAGCAACACCAATACCAAGCATCGTCATTAATACAACACCAAGCGGTGCGAAATTTATGAAATTATCAGTCATCGTTTCAAATATGTAACTGATACCCTCAGCATTTAATAAGTTGTTAACAGTAACCGTCTCGTTACCTTCTCCTGGGTGTGTAACAGATACACCTAGGACAGAAAATAATGTCGAAGCGACTAAAGTAAGTAAAGCAAGCAAGATAAATAGAGTCACTGGATGTGGTAATTTATTACCGAGCCACTCGACAAAATCTAGGAATTTCTGAAACAATCCATGCTTCTTGTTTGAATCTTCCACGAGAATAATCCTCCCATTTGATAAAATAAATTAAGGGCTGTCATCCTATGACAGCCCTTTCAAGTATA